>NZ_LXYF01000026.1:0-97489 GCF_002894065.1 Sphingobium sp. SA916 | reverse complement strand
CGCGCATCATCTCCGTGGGCCCCGGCGGCTTCCTGCGTCAGGGTCCGGGCGACCAGCAGGCACCGATTCCCCCTGCCCCGCCGCGTCGCCTGGTCCCCGCAAAGCCCAGCCCGGAAATCGCCGGCAAGACCACGCTGCTCGACCTGACGGAGCGCATCTGCAAATGGCCGATGGGCCATCCGGGCGAGCCGGACTTCCATTTCTGCGGCGAAGCGGTGAACCCCGGCTTCCCCTATTGCGTCGAACATTGCGGCCGCGCCTATCAGGCGCAGTTGCCGCGCGGCACTCGCCGTCCGCCGCCGCCCCTGCCCTTCGGTGGTCCGCGAGTTCGCTGATCGCCAGAGCAGACCGGGATGGAAAAGGGCCGCTCCATTTGGAAGCGGCCCTTTTCATTGGCTGTGGCGCGTCAGGCGATGGTCAGCCCGACATCGACATTGTTGCGCGTGGCGTTGGAATAGGGGCAAATCTGGTGCGCCGCGGCGACCAGCCTTTCCGCGTCGGCCCGCTCCACGCCAGGCAGGCTGATCTCCAGATCGGCGGTGATGCCGAACCCGCCCGCCGCGCGCGGACCTATGCCGACGGTCGCGGTGACGGCTACATCCTGCGGCACGCGGATCTTCAACTGACCACCTGCAACCTTGAGAGCGCCGATGAAGCAGGCCGAATAGCCCGCGGCGAAAAGCTGCTCGGGATTGCTGCCATCGCCGCCGGGACCGCCCAGTTCCTTCGGGGTCGACAACTTTACGGCGAAGCGGCCGTCTTCCGAACGGGCTTCCCCATCGCGGCCTCCGGTGGCGGTGGCGCGGGTACGATATTTGACATCGACGGACATGGCCTTTTTCCCTTCATATTTCACGATAATCATTATCGCGATAATCTTTAGATAGATATGGCGCGGCCCCTTGTCCAGCATTTTATTTATCACGATATATATTTTCGTGCTATGGAACCTGCAAAGGAGACCGCCCATGCCCGCCGCCCTGCCGCTCGACGATCAAGTCTGCTTCTCGCTCTATGCCGCCAGCATGGCGATCGGCCGCGCCTACAAGCCCATGCTCGACCGACTGGGCATCACCTACCCGCAATATTTGGTGCTGCATGCCCTATGGGAACAGGACGGCCGCACCATCGGCCAGATCGCGGAGCGTCTGTCGCTCGAATCCAGCACGGTGACGCCGCTGGTCAAGCGGCTGGAGGCGGCAGGCTTCCTCACCCGCGCCCGCAGCACGGCCGACGAACGGCGCGTCGACGTGCGCCTGACAAAGCGCGGCGCGGCGATGCGGGAGGAATGCGGCTGCCTGGGCGAAACCCTGCTCGAACGGTCCGGCATGGACGGGATGCAACTGGCCGACCTCAATGAGCGGGTGAAGCAGTTGTGGGCCGCGTTGCGCGATCCGCTGCCCTGAACAACGCGCGCTTGCGCCTGCCATCCGCCGGCTTATAGCTTGTGCCCATGTCCGAAGACCTGTTCGCCGCCAATCCCTCCGCCACCCCGCAATATGACGCCTCCGCCATCGAAGTGCTGGAGGGGCTGGAGCCGGTGCGCCGCCGCCCCGGCATGTATATCGGCGGCACGGACGAGCGCGCGCTGCACCATCTTGCCAGCGAAGTGCTGGACAACAGCATGGACGAGGCGGTCGCGGGCCATGCGACGCGGATCGAGGTGCTGCTGGAGCCAGGGAACAGGCTGACCATCACCGACAACGGCCGGGGCATCCCGGTCGACCCGCATCCCAAATTTCCCGGCAAGTCGGCGCTGGAGGTGATCCTGACCACGCTCCATTCGGGCGGCAAGTTCACCGACAAGGCTTATGCGACCTCCGGCGGTCTGCACGGCGTTGGCATCAGCGTGGTCAATGCGCTGTCGGTCGTCACGGTTATCGAAGTAGCGCGCAACAAGGAACTGTTCCGCCAGAGCTTTGCCCAGGGCCTGCCCACCAGTGGGCTGGAGAAGGTCGGCGCGGCGCCCAATCGGCGCGGCACATCGGTCAGCTTCATTCCCGACACGGAGATTTTCGGGGAGCAGAAGTTCAAGCCATCCCGTCTTTATCGCCTTGCACGGTCCAAGGCCTATCTTTTCGCGGGCGTGGAAATCCGCTGGAAATGCGCGCCGGAACTCATCACCGACGATACGCCGGCCGAGGCGGTGTTCCAGTTCCCCGGCGGACTGGCCGATCATCTGAAGGAACAGGTGGGCGACCGCGAATGCGCGACCAGCGCCTTTTTCTCCGGCTCACAGGATTTTCCCGATGCGGCCGGGCGTGTGGAATGGGCGGTGGCATGGCCGCTCTGGTCGGACGGTAGCTACTCCTGGTATTGCAACACCATTCCGACGCCCGATGGCGGCACGCATGAGACCGGCCTGCGCGCCGCATTGGTGAAGGGCATCCGCGCCTTCGGCGAACTGGTGGGGCAGAAGAAGGCGAAGGACATCACCGCCGACGACATCGTGACTTCTTCGGAGATCATGCTGTCGGTCTTCATCCGCGATCCGCAGTTCCAGAGCCAGACCAAGGACAGGCTCACCAGCCCGGAGGCGGCGCGGCTGGTCGAAAATGCGGTGCGCGACCATTTCGACCATTATCTTTCCGACCATATGGAGCGCGGCAAGGCGCTGCTCGCCTATGTGCTCGACCGGATGGACGAGCGCCTGAAACGCAAGCAGGAGAAGGAGGTCAAGCGCAAGACCGCCACCAGCGCGCGCAAGTTGCGGCTGCCGGGCAAGCTGACCGACTGTTCGAACGATGATCCGGAGGGAGCGGAAATCTTCCTGGTCGAGGGCGATTCGGCCGGCGGCTCCGCCAAGCAGGCGCGTGACCGCAAGACGCAGGCGATCCTGCCCCTGCGCGGCAAGATATTGAACGTCGCCTCCGCCAATACCGCCAAGATCCTTGCCAATCAGGAGATTGCCGACATGATCCTGGCGCTGGGCTGCGGCACGCGCAAGGACTGCAATCCCGACAATCTGCGCTACGAACGCATCGTCATCATGACCGACGCCGACGTCGACGGCGCGCATATCGCGACGCTGCTGATGACCTTCTTCTTCCAGGAGATGCCGGAACTGGTGCGGCGGGGTCATCTCTATCTGGCGCAGCCGCCGCTCTACCGCCTGACAGCAGGGGGCAAGAGCCTCTATGCCAAGGACGACGCCCATCGGGAGCAAATCCTGGCCAAGGAGTTCAAGGGAAAGAAGGTCGACGTCAGCCGCTTCAAGGGCCTGGGCGAGATGAACCCGGCGCAGCTTCGCGAAACGACGATGGACCCCAAGACCCGCAGCCTGATCCGCGTCACCCTGCCCGACGACATAGAGGACCGGCAGCAGGTCCGTGAACTGGTGGACCGGCTGATGGGCACCAATCCGGCTCATCGCTTTGCCTTCATCCAGGAGAATGCGGCAACGGTCGATGAGGAGACAATCGACGCCTGAGAAGCGATTTTCTTCTTGATTGCGGCAAAGCGGATTTTCGCGATTGCCTGAAAACTGCCGGGCAAAAATCTGCCGGCAATTTTTTGCCTACCGCCGCGTTAACCAGCGCGGGGCACCGGATGTTCAATTTTCGGCGGGATACGGGCAAGCATGTCAGGCTTCGCCCCGCCCATTCCCTCATCGGCTCTGCGTCGCTTCGCGCTTCGCGCCAGCGCCACCCTGCTGCTGGCGGCGAGCGGCCATGCTCTGGCGCAGGCGCCGCTGGGGGCTATTCCGGACATCTTCACGCAGAGCCGGCCGGCCTATACGCCCGCCGAACGCGTCGCCGCCAATCTTCTTGCGGGCGGCATGAGCCGTCTGGCAGCAATCAGTGCGCAGCAAGGCGGCACGGCCAGTCCAGCGCCCTGGGTGGGTCAACCGCCTGTCCCGGAAGCGATGATCATCAACGATCGGCGCATCAACGACTTCAGCGGCAAATTGCCCGGTTGGCGGTTGCAGGGGGTCCAGCTTTCCGTGCTGAGCTATCGCCAGCCGGTGCTGGTGCCCGGCTTCATGCAGGGATTTTCGCCAGAGCCGACGGCTGCCGCAATTCCACGGGCCAGCGCGTTCGTCATGCCGGCCCGCCCGGTTCCGGCGCTTTCGGGCCAGATCATGCCGCGCAATGGGCAACCCGATGTTTTCGGATCGGTCGCCATGCCGATTTCCCGGACGCTGCTCGACAGCAAATGGGCTTCCGTTTCGGCGGCGCTGCCCGGCAAGGGGGTCTGGAGCGGTGTCCTGAACGCGGCTCGCGGATCGACGGCGCAGCAGCAGGTCGAGATGATCAATGGCTGGGTCAATCGCCGGCTGCATTTCGTCGATGACCGGCAGGGCGGCGACAACTGGGCTTCGGCGGCGCGGACGCTACAGAGCGGCGCTGGCGATTGCGAGGATTATGCCATCGCCAAGATGAAGCTGCTGGAGGCGGCGGGTTTCGACCGCCGCGCCATGTTCCTGGTCATCGCCCGCGACCTGGTGCGGCAGGCGGACCATGCCGTGCTGGCGGTGCGGATCAGGGACGAGTTGATGATCCTCGACAATATGACCGACCGGGTGCTGCCTTCATCCAGCGTCAGCGACTATCGGCCGATCATGAGCTTCAATGCCTTTGGGCGCTGGACTCATGGCTATCGGGTGACGCCGCCGCAGCCGGTGCAGTTTGCGGCGCGGTGAGCGCGCCCCCTTGGTGCATCGTCCTTCGCATTGTTGAGGACAAGCTTACCGCTCCCGCAGCGCTTCCGACCGCGCCTTCATGATCGGCTTTAATAGATAGGCCAGCACCGACTTGCGGCCGGTCAGGATTTCCACATCGCAAACCATGCCCGGCGTAATCGGCAGCTTGTGTGCGCCTGAACCGAGCCAGGCGCGGTCCGTCTCCACGACCACGGTGAAATAGGCTTCTCGTGTCGCTTCGTCATAGACGCTGTCGGCGGAGACCTGCTGCACCGTGCCCGTCAGCCCGCCATAGATCGAGAAGTCATAGGCCGTCACCTTCACCACGGCCCGGTCGCCGGTCTTGATGAAGGCGATGTCGTTCGGCTTCACCCGCGCCTCGACCAGCAGCTTTTCGCCCACCGGGACGATCTGCATGATCTTCTGACCGGGACTGACGAAACCGCCGATGGTCGTCACCTGCACGTCATTGACCACGCCATCGACGGGCGAGCGGATCTCCGCCCGCTGCGCCCGTCCCTTTGCGCCCCGAAGGGACTCGCTGTTGACGGCGATCTTCGCCTCCAACTGGCTACGCTCGTTGAGCGCGTCCTGACGGAACTGGTAATTGGCTTCCGAAAGCTGCGCCTGCGCCTCGCGGATCGCGGCGGACGCACGCGAAGCCTGCTGCTGCGCGGCGTTCAGCCGCCCCTGCGAGTCCACCAGTTCGCGGCGGGCGTCGAGCAATTCGGTCTGGGGAATGATCGATTTCGCCGCGAGTGGTTCCAGCATCGCCACCCGCTGGCGCGCAAGCTGGACGCTGCCGCCCAGGCTGTCGATGGTCGCCTGCGCCTCGCCCAGTTCGCGGCGGCGCTGGTCTACCTGGGCCGCAAGCGCGTCCTGCTTGCTGCGAAGCGCCGACTGGCGGACGGCGGCGAGCGCCTGCTCCTGCTGGCATTCCGGCCCGCCGGTCGTGCAGGCCGCGCCTTCGCCCGTGCCTTCCCGCTCCAGACGCCCGGCGCGCGCGGTCAAGGAGCGGGTCTCCGCCTGCAACTGCCCAAGTTCGGACGCCAGCATCGCATCGTCCAGCCGCACCAGAAGCTGGCCCTTGCTGACCTTCTGACCGGAGCGAACTAGTATTTCCTCGATCGTGGTCGGTTCGGCGGACTGGATGACCTGCGCCTTGCTGGACGGGATCACCCTGCCCTGCCCGTGCGTCACTTCATCCACCGGCGCCAGGCTGGCCCACATCAGGAAGACCAGCATGCCGCCGCCGCTGTAGAGAATGACCTGCTTGTTGCCCGGTTGCCCCCGCAGCCAGCCTATCCAGCGCGAAATCATGGTTGCACCCCTTGGATATGATGGTCGTCCGCCGCCAGAGTGACCGGCGCGGCTTTCTGTTGGCGGGCGAGCATCTCGCTCAGCGCGCCGCCGCCTGTCGAAGGATCGGGGATGGAGAGTTTCCAGCCCTTGGTCGGGTCCATCCGGCCGCCGACATCATTGGCCGCCCGCCGTTCCGGAAGGGCCGCGACGGGCGGATAATCGATGGCCGGTTCGGCCGCTATGGCGAAGCGCGACGGGTCGAAGGCGGGGATATGCTCCCCGCCCGCATAACGGCCGGTGAACGCGGCGGGCAGGCCCCAGCCGCCCGGCCAGCGGTAGAAGATATGCGCGCCGATCTGCGCCAGCTTGGCCAGATGCGGCGCCCAGCGGGGGAAGACATAATCGGCGTGATAATGGGTCGCGGTGCCCACTTCCTTCTCGACCCGGCCGGTCAGCGCATCGGCGGCGATCCGCTTCGCCCGGTTCCAGAGGTCGGGCAGCGGACGGCGCGCCAGCGAACCGTCGCAGACGAAGCTGAACTGGCAGACGGAGGCGTCGAAACGCTGATAGACGACGCCGCACACCGTCTTGGCGAAGGCGGGGTGACGGACGCGGTTCAGCACCACCTGCGCGACGGCGCGCTGGCCGCTTTCGGGCTCCCGGGCGGCTTCATAATAGACGGCCTGGGTCAGGCATTGGAGGGCGCGGTCATGGTCCTCGCCCGCCGTGGCGAGGGCACGGAAGGGCTTGGCGGCGCTGATCGTGCCGGAGAAGCCGAGGCGCTGGTTTTCCTCGCGGGCCTTGTCGCCTTCCGCAGTCGGGTCGGTTTGCCCGGTCATCTGAACCAATGCCAGATATTGGCGGGGGATGGCGGGAGCGGCTTCCACGATCTTGGCTTGCATCGTGGGCTGGGGCTGGTCGTGGTGCCACAGCAGCGCCACGGCGAAGGCTGCCGTCGTAGCAAGTCCCGCACCAAGGATAAAAGCGCTCCGTGTTGAATGGGCAGGCTGTACCGCGCTCATTGCCCTGCCCCCCGCTGGAGCTGGCCGATGATCTCGTCACGCGGGCCGTCGGCCAGCACCACGCCCTGATCGATGACGATCAGCCGGTCTACGATCCGCAGCAGCGCATGGCGGTGGGTCGACACGATCAGCGTCTGGTCCGGCTCCAGCGCCCTTTCCAGATGGTCGATGAACAGATTCTCGGTCTGGTTGTCCATTGCGCCGGTCGGCTCGTCGAGGAAAAGGAGCTTGGCCGGTTCCACTAAGGCGCGCGCCATGACCAGAAAGCTGCGCTGTCCGCCGGAAAGGCGGCTTCCACGCTCCCCGATATGCAGGTCGAACCCCGCCGCATCGCGTCCGAAGAAACGCGCCGCGCCCGAACGTTCCAGCGCCTCCAGCAGCTTTTCGTCGCTGGCTTCCCGCGCCCCCAGCAGCAGATTTTCCCGCACCGAACCGCTGAACAGTTCGGCATCCTGCCCGACATAGCGGAAGGCGGAGCGCAGCTCATGCGGATGATATTGGCGGCTGTCCACCTCATCGATGGTCAGCAGGCCGCCGGTGGGCGGATAAAGGCCGCAGATCACCCGGCCCAGCGTCGACTTGCCCGACGCCACGCGGCCGATCAGGCCGATGCGCTCGCCCGGTTCGATGCGCAGGTCGATGCCGCGCAGGCTCGGTTGGCTGGCGCCGGGATAGGCGAACTCCAGACCCTGCGCGACGATGGCGCCCTTGCGGATCTTCGGAATGATGCCGCGGGCCCCGTCCAGCCGTTCGTCGGGCTGATCGATCAGCGTTTGCAGGCTGTCCAGTGTCGTCATGGCCTGACGCCCGCGCACGATCACGAAGGCAAGCTGCCCCACCGGAGCGAGCGAGCGCCCGGCCAGCATGACGATGGCGATGATCGCGCCCATCGAGATGTTGCCCGCCGCGAACATGTAGAAGCCGCCGATGACCAGCGCGATGCTCGTCACCTGCTGGCAGAGGGCGGCCAGCGTGACGCTCTTGGAGGAAAGCCGCCGCAGCTTTTCCTGCGTGGCCGCACTCATCCGGGCGTAGCGGCGCCAGCGCTCCAGCATCCGTCCTTCGGCGCGGCAGGCCTTCAGCGTCTCGATGCCGCCAATCGCTTCGACCAACGCCGCGCTTTGCAGGCTGGAGTCCGCCTGGGCATCGCGTGACAGGCGGGCCATCGATCGTTGCAGGACCCAGCCTGCGCTCGCCATGATCCCCATCATGACGACCGGTACGATGGCCAGCCAGCCCCCCAGAAGGGCGATGATGCCGACGAAGAAGAAGAGGAAGGCGATGTCCACCACCAGAACCACGGTGGTCGAGGTGAAGAATTCGCGCACGGATTCGAATTCCGTCACCCGCCGCGCCAGCGCCCCGGTGCTGCCCGAACGGCTTGCCAGCGGCGTGTTCAGCACCTTTTCGAACAGCCGTTGCGAAAGGCGCTCATCGATCTCCCGCCCCGCCTCGTCCACCAGTCTCGCGCGGGCAATGCGCAGCGCGAAATCGAGGCTGAAGGCCAGCATGACGCCGACGCCCAGCACCCAGAGGCTGGAAGCCGCCTTGTTCGGGATGATCCGGTCATAGACGTTCATCGTGAACAGCGGCAGCGCGAAGGCGAGCAGGTTGATGATTCCTGCTGCCAGCATCACATAGCCGAAGCCGCTGCGGGCGCGCCAGACTTCGCGCCAGAACCAGTGCTGGCGGGCGCGTTCGTCCCAGGGGCGTTCCTCGGCCCGTTCACGGCCATGATCGGCCATGACCACCAGCGCCTCACCGGTGAAATAGCCTTCGAGATCGCTGAGCGGGGCCCAGACGGCTTCATCCGCATGCGGAAGCTGGACCAGTGCGTCGCCGGCCTTGATGTCCAGCAGCAGCAGGAAGCGTCCGCCACGAAGCGGCAATATGGCGGGCAGATTGCCCGGCCGCCATTTGTCCAGCCGTCCCCGGACGTGATCGCTCAAAAGGCCGATCTGGTCGAGCGCGGATTCCGCCTGATGAAAGGGCAAGCGCCCGGATTCATCGACGGCCAACCCCGCGCGGAGGCTTACGATACCCGGCGACCGGTCGAAATGCCGCGCCGCATGGGCGATGCTCTCCACCAGCTCGTCGCTAGGCGTGCCTTGATGGTCCAGCCATTCGGCCAGACTGAGTGTGCTTCGTTCCAACATTGTTTACCCCGCGCCATCCCGGCTTGCGCCGGGATGACCCCCAATAATGAAACTCAGCCCGGATAGCGCCGCCGCTGCAACTCAGCGGGCGGCAGATCGGGGACATTATAGGTCTTCCGCGCATCGGCCTTGGCGTCCGAAGGCGCGGCGAGGCCCAGCGTATCCAGCAGCGTGTTGGTGGCCGCCAGAATCTGATATTGCGCGAAAATCTCCGAGAAGCGGGCCGTTTCCGTCCGCACCTGCGTGTTGAAGCGGGTGTTCTGGCTGTCCAGAACGTCCAGCAGCGAACGCCGGCCGACATTGAACTGCTCGCGATAGGAGACGAGCAGCCCGTCGGAGACCGTGCCCTGACGCGACAGGTCAGTCACGCGCTTCTTTTCCGTGTCCCAACGGTTCCAGGCGGTGCGGACATCCTCCTCCGCCTCGCGCAGCCGCTGGCTCAGGCGGAAGCGCGCCTCGCTCGCCCGGCGGGTCATCTCCTGGACCTTGGCACGGTTGATGCCGCCGTTGAAGATCTGCCAGCGCAGGACGACGCGGCCCTGAATGTCATTGGTATTGCCCTTGAAGCCGTCGACATCCTGACCGACGCGGCCGGTTCCTTCGACGGAGACCGTCGGCCCCAGTTCCGACTTGGCCTCATCCACCACGGCATGCGCCGCCTGGATGTCGGCTTCCGCCTCGCGGACCAGCGGATTGTGGGTGCGCGCGGCGGCGATCGCTTCGTCCAGCGTCGGCGGCACGGCGCTCGTCACCGGATCGGGCATCACCACCTGATCGATGGACAGGCCGGTCAGCGTGCGGAAGGAAATAGCCGCATTGGTCATGTCCTGCTCCGCCTCGCTCTTGCGGACGAGGGCGGCTTGCAGCCTTTCCTCCGCCTGCTGCTGATCGGCGATGCTGATCGACCCCTTGCTCACGCCTTCCCCCAGGTCGCCCAGCAGCTTGCGGTGGAAGGAGATATTGTCCTCAGCCGCCGCCACGACCCGCTGCTGGAGCATATAGTCGAGATATTGGCGGGTGACGTTCAGCGCCACGAACTGCGAACGCTCCCCAACGCGCAGCGCCGCGCCGTCGGTGCGGGCGGCCTGCCGGCGCTTTTCCGCGCTGCGATAGCCGGAGTCCCAGACGGTTTCCTCGGCCCGCACGCTGGCTTCCAGCGGCCAGAGCGTCTGGTTATCGAGGTTGAGGGCGCGCCGGGTGGCGTTTTCCAGACGGCGGACGCCCGCCGATCCCTCAACGCTGACGCGGGGCAGATAAAGCCCCTGCGCCTGTTCGCGCTCGAATTCGATGGCTTCCTTGTTCTGGATCGCCTGGTTGATTTCCGGATGGCTGTCGATCGCTGCGGCGATCGCGCTCTTGAGATCGGTGGTCTGGGCCCAGCCCGTCGAAACCATGGCCGCCGCACAAAGGGCGATCAGGCTGCCGCATGTCTTGCGCATGATAGTCATGCCTTCCTCCCCTTAATTCGCACTGGCGGTGATTTCGACCCGACGGTTCATCGGTTCGCGCACACCATCGGCGGTTTCGATCTTGAGCTGGGTCTCGCCCAGGCCATTGACGGTCATGGCGTCTGTCGCGATGCCGCCCTGGCTCAGCAGGCTGGCGACATTCTGCGCGCGGCGCAGCGACAGGCCGTCATTATAGCGGGTCGTGCCCGACGTGTCGGTGTAGCCGGTGACGCCGAAGCGCTTCCACCCGCACTGCGCCGCCGTCTGCGTCAGCGTGGAGATGGTATTGACGCCTTCGGGAAGCGGCGCGTCCATGTTCCAGTCGAAGAAGATGGACACCGCCGGTGCCGTACAGTCCAGCGCGGGTGGGGCTGAAGCTGCCGACACCGGCGGCGGTGGCGGCGCCGAGAGGCGTGCCACAAAGTCGTCGCACTTGTTGATGCTCTCCGCATCCTTCGTGCCGGATTTGATGAAACCGATGGCGATGCCGCACTGGTTCTTCGCCTCGACCGCGTAGGTCCAGCGGCTGTCCTGGGCCGCGCGCACGCTGGCGTCGCCCACGGCCTTGACCGCCGTGTCGTAACGGCTGGTGAGCGCATCCCTCAGTTCGGACTTGCCCAGTTGCAGCAAGGGCGAAGCAGGCGCCGCCCAGGCCGCAGTCGTCGTCAGCATGGCGGTTACCAGCCCGACAGCCGCCGCCCTTCCAACTGCATTTCGCATATTCACTCTCCCCAAAATTCCCCGCGAGAAAATCGAATTGTCAGCCATGGGCGACCGCCATCGCTTCATGCGCGACCATCGCCGCTTCGAAGATGGCGGTGGCCGCGGCCATGTGCCCTGCGTCCGCCACTTCGACGGCAGCCGGGCTCAGCAAGGCCGGCGCCCCCGGATGCTCGCCACCCGGCAGGGCAGCCAGCAGCGCGTCGATCTGCGGCGCGTCATGGGTGCCCAGCGCTTCCTTCACGACTTCGGCCGCATTGGCCGCCGGAGCGGCCTGCTGTGCGGCCAGAACCGCCGCCGCGTTGCCGTCGAAGGCAGGCGGCAGGTCGATGGACTGGGCCAACAGGCCCTGATGACCGCTGAGGTCGGGCTGCGGAGCCTGGGCCGTATCGGCTGTCGCCGCATGCGCTTCGCCGCCGCCGGACAGGGTGGCATGCTCCGGCGCAGCCTCCTCGCTGGCATGGCCGGTGGACGTAGTGGGCTGCTCATGCGTCGCCTGATCGTCCGTCGTGGCGAGCGAAGTCGGTTGGCTCTCCTGCGAAGGCGCCGGTTCGGTCGTGGTCGTAGCAGCCGGTGCGGTCTCCGTAACGGGCGGAGCGGTTTCCGCCGGAGCGGGTGCAGGCTGCTGCTCGGTCACATGCTCGGCCGCACCCGCCGCCGCGACCAGGCTGGCGGCTACCAGCGCCTGGTTGAAGCCGCTGGCCGTGCTATCCGTCTTGCTCGTGTCGCTTGCCTTGGCGCCGGTCGCGAACATGACGTCCCCGACCGTCCCCTTGGTGCCGTCGGTGCGGACGAAGCTCGCCTCGCCCAGCACGGTGACGTCGCCATTGGCGGCGGTATAGCCCTTGCCATCCGCGGTCAGATTGATCGCGGCGATGCCCATAGCGGTGAGCGACTTGAACTCGCCCGCGTCGACCACGCCGTTGCCGTTCGCATCCTGCCAGACGCCGAAATCAGCGAAGGCCGCGTCCTTGGCATCGAATACGCCGTCGCCGTTGCTGTCATAGGCAAGGCGCAGGCCCTCCAGATCGCTCGCGGCGCCGGGCGCATCGTCGGCAAAGACGATGTCGTAACCGCCGCCCGTCGCATGGGCGAGCAGCCCGTCGTCGGAGGAAACCCAGGCGGTCGCAACCGCGCCATGGCCATAGTCGTGGGTGACGCCCGCCGACAGACCGACAAATTCCAGCCCGTCGCCATCCAGGTCGATGGCGACCGGGGGAACGGCAACCGGGTTCAGCGTGACGCTGACCGAACTGTTGACGCTGTCACCGTCTGCATCCGAGGCGACGATGGCATGGTTGATGTTGATTGGCGTGCCGCTATTCAGCGTCTCAACCGAGAAGACGCCGAGGTCGAACGGATTGTTGACGTGCGGCGATTCCACCAGCACCGCATCGAAGCCCTTGGTGCCGACAATCTCATATTTGTCGTTCACCTGCAGGCCGGTGATGGTGACGCTGCCGGAAGCGAAGGTCACACCGATGCTGCCCTGCGTCCCCGAGCCGGTGAAGCTGTAGATATTCCCGGTGCTCACATCCGTGACGATTACCTTGGCGATCGGGACGAAGCTTTCGCCCGCTTCCGGCGTCACGGAAGAGAAGCCCAGATCCTGGTCGTTGTCGGCATCGATGGCCGTGACCTTGATCGACACGGTGCTGTTGGGATTGCCGCCGACCTGAGCGATATTCTGCTCGAAGCTGATCACGCTCTGGTGATCGGCATAGGAGAAGCCGGTGGTGGTGGCGGGATTGCCGACCAGCGTCTTGATGAGATCGATGCGTACCGCCTCGTCGGGATTGACCGACTGGTTGTCGACGCCGATGGAGTCGCTGTCGGTGTTGACCGATCCCCGGGCGCCCGAAGCGCTGCGGCCGGAAAACAGCACGTCGATGGCATCGGTGGTATCGACGCCCAGGCCGCGATAGTCGGTGTTGCCCGCCTTCGCCGCGCTGAAGCTGCTGATCGAAATCTCGCTGCCGTTGGTGATCGTGCCGTGAAGGTCGAACACATATTTGTCCGTCCCCGGCTGGAGCGTGATGGTGTAGCCGATGTCTCCGTCCGCCGTCTTCGCCGTCAGCACATTCGTGCCGTTGCCGAAGATGAACAGGTCTTCGCCGGCCAGCCGCAGCGTGGCGCCGCTGGTATCCTTGGCGAGCGCGCCGTCGGTGATGGTGAACAGCGCATTACCGACGCCATCGGCGCCCGCCACGCTGGCGAAGTTGAGGTTGAAGGCCGTGGCGGGACTGTCATTGTTCGCCACCGATCCAGCCGCCGGCGTGAAGGCGCTGGGCATATCGTCGTTGAACGAGATGTTGAGCTGCCCGATGGCCGAGGAGGTCGGGTTGGTCGTCGCGTTATAGTCGCTGTCGGTGACGAGGAAATTGAGGCTGACCGAGGCGTCATTCTCATTCCCGCCGGCCGCGTGCAGCACATTGTCGAGCAACGTCACCGTATAGGCGCCGGTCGTCGGATTGACGACGACCTGGAACAGCGGCGTGCCACGGCCGCCGACCGTCGTGATGGTCGCGGTCAGCGTGTTGGTCGTGCCGTTCCAGCTATAGGATACGGTGTCCGTACCAACCGTGCCGGTCGTGCCGTTCAGATTGGCGAAGCTCACGCTGCCGCCGCCGTCGGCGCCGAAGGTGAAGGGCAAGGTGCCGCTGAAGCTGGCCTCGCTGGGCCCAGCCGCGCCGGTGTCGCCCACATTGGCGTCGACGTCGCCGGTCGTGCTGGCCGCGTTGCCGCCGGTCAGGCCGTCGTCATCCAGCTTGGCGGCGGTGTTGTCCGCCGTCGGCTTGTTCGCGTCGCCCTGGAAGGTGAACTTCAGCGTCGCGCTGGCCGTGTCATTGTCGGCGTCGCGCATGACATAAGTGAAGCTGTCGAACGATCCCGAAGGCACCGACGCCTTGGGCGTGTAGGTATAGCTGCCGTCGGAGAATAGCTGCAACGTGCCATAGGCGCCGACGATCGTCTGGCTGCCGCCCAGGGCGATGGCGTTGCCGCCGACCGATATGACGGCGCCGGGCGTGTCCGCACCGACATGGTCGTTGGTGAGGACATTGCCGGTGGAGGCAGCTGCCTTTTCGATGGTCGTCACATTATCGTCGACGGCGATCGGGCTGTCATCCTCGATCGTGACGGCGATGCTGGTGGCGACCGTGGCGGTGCCGTCGCTGACGTTCACGGGGACCAGGAAGTTCTTCACATCCTCGACATTGATGCCGCTGTGATCGACCGATTGCAGCAGCGTCACCGTATAGGCGCCGCCGTTGGTGATAGTGATCGTGATCACCGGCACCGCGCCGACCGAACCGGTCAGCGTCTGCGTGCCGACGCCGCTCCAGGTGACGGGCAGGCCGTCGGCGGTCAGCACCGCGCCCGGATTGCCCAGCGTCATGCTGATGCTGTCGCCGTCGACGTCGCTCGCGGTGATCGTGCCGGTGGCGACCGTCGCATTGGTGGTGTCGTTCGGCAGGCCGGGCGCGGTGTCGGCATTGGCGCCGGTCAGCCCCTCTTCCGAAACGACCGCGATGCCGCTGCCGACCTGCGGCGCGTCATTGGTGCCCTGGATGGTGATGGTCAGGGTCGCGGTGGTGCTATCGCCGTCGCCATCCGTGATGGTGTAGGTGAAGCTGTCGGTCAGCGTCTGGCCGTCGTCCAGATGCTGGACCGCCGCCAGACCGTTGTTCAGCGTATAGGTGTAGCCGCCCGAAGCGTTGAGGACGAGCGTGCCATAGTTGCCCGTCGCGTTGCCGCCAACCGTACCGCCAGTGACCGCCGTCACCGCGCCGCCCGCCGCAGGACCGTCCGCGCCCAGCGAGTCCGCGCCCGCCGGATTGCCGTCGCTGCCCGCGCCGGTCAGCACATTGCCGCTGGCGGTCAGCGTGACGTCTTCCTTGACGATGTCGGTGTCGTTGGCCGCGACCGGCGTGTCGTCGTCGACATTGATGGTCAGCGTGCCGGTGGCCGTGTCATTGTCGGCGTCGGTGACGCGATAGCCGATGTCGAAGCTGACGTTATTCTCATCGCCGCCCGCCGGATGGACGATGGCGGCGTTCTGGACCACCGAATAGGTGCCCGCGACCGGATCGGTCAGCGTCACCGTTAGGACGGTCGTGCCATTCTGCTTCACCAGTAGCACGGTGCCGTTGCTTTCATAGGTGAAGCCAGCGGGGGCCCCGGTGCCGAGCAGGGTGATGCCGCCCGGACCGTCGGCGCGATAGTCATGGCCGAGCGTGCCTGTGGCGTTGAGGCTGTTCGCGTCGTCGCCCGTGCCGTTCGGATTGCCGCCCGACAGCGCGTCGTCGTCCAGTTGCACCACCGGATTGGCGCTGACAACCGGCAGGTCGTCGGACACGCTGACCGAAACGGTGCCGGTGGCGGTGTCGCCGTCGGTGTCCTGCGCGATCACCTGCACCGAGCCGAGCGCGACCAGATCGTCCACATTGACGCCCGGATGGGTGTCGTAATTGTCGTTCAGCGTGGCGGTCACGGTCGCGACATTGCCGGTGACCGACAGGTCCAGCGTGACGACCACGCCGCGCTCGTCCGAACCGGTGATCTGCGTGTCGGATACCCGCAGCCAGGTCAGGTCGCCAGTCAGGCCGCCGGTGCCGCCGAAGACGATCGAGGTGATGGCGTCCGAACCGGGCGTGAAGGTGATGGTGCCGCTGGCCGAGTCCGGATTGCCGGCGCTGGTGCCGCCCGCCAGATTCTGATCGTCCAGCGCCAGGGTGATCGGGCCGCTTGCGGTGGGGATTGCGCCGTCCGTGACGGTGATCGGCTGCACGGCGGTCGACTGGTCTCCGTCGCCGTCGGTGATGACATAGGAGAAGCCCGCACTGACCCCGCTCGCATTGTTGAGGTTGGTCGACGGGTTGAAGGTCCACGCCCCCGCCGCCGTGAAGGTGTAGGCGCCGAAGGCCGTGCTGACGTTGGTCGTGCCCACGGCGTTGATCGCCGTCGTGACGCCGCCGATCGTGACCGAGGTCAGGGTGGCGCCGTCAGCGCCCAGCGTATCGTTGGTCAGGACATTGCCGCCGATGTCGGCGCCGTCCTCCGCCACGGTGCGGGCGGTGTCATCGGCCGCCGTCGGAACATCGTCCACCACGTCGATGGTGATGGTGCCGTTGGCTATATTGCCGGAGCCGTCGACCGCCTGATAAGTGAAGACCTCTGCACCCCCAAAGGTCTGCGGCCCGTCATTGGCGGTCGGCCCGTCGACCGGCGAGGTCAGCGTATAGGTATAGCTGCCGTCGCTGTTGAGCAGGATCTGGCCATGGCTGCCGGTCGCGGAGCTGGTCAGCGTGTAGCTGACCGCGCCCACGACGTTGAGCTGGCCGGTCGCGGTTTCGGTGGGCTCGCCCGGCGTGCTGCCGGTGACGCTGCCCGCCGCGATGTCGTCGCCGGTGATGCCGGTGTCCAGCGCCGCCTCGAAGACCGTCTTCGTCTGGTTGTCCGCCGCCAGCGCGACATTGGCGACGTTGATGGTCAGCGTCGTCGTCGCCAGGTCGCCGTCCCCGTCGCGGATGGTGTAGACGAACACATCCTGCTTGTCGGCGGAGATGGCGTTGGGAGTCGCGTCATAGCGGTAGCTGCCGTCCGCGAAGAGCGTCAGCGTGCCGTAATCGCCTGCCACCGCTGTGCCGACATGGCCGCTGACCGGGCTGGACGGATCGCTGCCCTTGGCAACGCCGACCACGCCCGCCGCATAGCCGTCCGCGCCCGGCTGGTCATTGTGCAGCACGCCGTCGGCCGTGGCGACGATCAGCGAGTCTCCCTCGCTCACCGAACCGCTGTCGGCCGTGGCGACCGGCGCATCGTCCAGCACGGTCACATTGATCGTGTCGACCGGCGAGACATCGCCGTCGCTGTCGGTCACGCGCACTGCGAAGGCGTCGCCCGCCTTGGGGTCGGCCGCGCCGCTGATGCCGTCGCCGTCGCTGGTGACATTGTCCGGATGGGCCGGGTCGTTGACCGCCAGCGTATAGCTGTAGCTGTAATGCCCCGCTCCGTCGGAGGTCACGGTCAGCGCACCCGCCGCGCCCGCGACCACCACCGGCGTTCCCGCCGTCGCCGCGGTCACGTCGACCCAGGCGCCGTTCTTGTCCTGCACCTCGACCCTGGTCAGCGTGTCGCCGCCGGTCGCGATGGTCATGGCGCCGGTCGCCGTCTCGCTGTTCCCCGCCTCCTGCGTGCCGCCGGGCAGGCCCGCTTCGGACACGGTCATGTCGGTCACGCTGACGGTCGGCGTCGAATCCTGGAGCAGGTTGATCGTCACCGTGGCGGTCGACTTGTCGCCGTCGCCGTCGGTGATGGTGTAGGTGAAGCTGTCGCTGCCCTCCGCGCCCGCATTGGGGGTGTAGAGGAAGACGCCATTGCCCTGATAGACCACCGTGCCCTTGGCCGCGCCGGTCTCCAGCGCCACGCCGCTGGCGAGGTTGACGCCGTCGGCCCCCGCCACGTCATTGGCGAAGACGTCGATCGTGACCGCCGCATTTTCGGTGAGCTGGCCCGCGACATCGTTCACCGCAGTCGGCACATCGTCGACCACGCGGATGTCCAGGCTGGCGCTGTCGGTCGACCCGTCGGTGTCGGTGACGACGACCGCGAAGCTGTCCGTCAGGCTGCCGTCATTGACGCCGCTGTGCAGCAGCGTATTGTCAGTAAGGACATAGCTGTAGCTGACGGTTCCGCCGATCACATCGCCGTCCGCGCCCACGGTCGGCGTGAAGCCGGTGATGCTGAGCGTGCCATAAGCGTTGGACAGGGTGACGCCGCTGATGAAGCCGTTCGCGCCGAAGATCGGCTGGCCGCTGACCGTGATGGCCGCCACGCCGTCAAGCGCGGACAGGGTGAAGCTGCCCGTCTGGGTCAGCGCCGCCGCATTTTCGGAACTGCCACCCGGCAGGTCGTTTTCGAAGACGGTTTCTTCCGCGCCCTCGCCGTCCAGGCCGCTGATGGTCACGCCATCGTCGCTGCCCTGGATGGTGATGGTGATGGTCGCGCTGCTGTTATCGCCGTCCCCGTCGGTCAGCGTGTAGGTGAAGGTCTCCGTCAGCGTCTGGTTCTTGTCCAGGCCCTGGACCACGCCATTTTCATTGTTCAGCGTATAGGCATAGCTGCCGTCCGACTGGATCAGGAGCGATCCGTACAGCCCGGCCAGCGGCGCGCCGACGGTTCCGGCGGTCTCGCCAAAGACGATGGCGCTGACATGCGCGCCGTCGGCGCCCTGCACATCGGCATTGCCGTCGGTCGCGTTGGCGTCCGCGCCGCCCGAACCGGCGATGACGTTGCCATCGGCCACCAGCGGGCCATCCTCGCGCACCGAGTCCGCATCGTTTACGGCGGTCGGCACATCATCGATGATGGTGATGGTCAGCGTGTCGGTCGCCTGGTCACCGTCCACATCGGTGACGGTGACGACGAAGCTGTCGGTCACATCGTCGCCAGCCGTGTTGGTGGTCAGCGTATAGCTATAGTCGATGGCGCCTTCGCTGAGGCCGGTGATCGTCAATATGCCCTTGTCGGTGACGATTTCCTGCCCGACGCCGGTGATCGGAATATTGTTGATGGTGACGCTCGCCGGGCCGTCCGGCGCGGTATAGGTGATCGTGCCGTCCGTCGTGTCGACGCCGCTGCCCGCATTGGAACCCATCGGATTCGTTAGGCCGGATTCGTCGACGATCGTGCCGTCGCCCACCTTGGGGATCGAAATGATCATGACGTCACTGTTGGCGATGTCGATCCGCAACGTCGCGGTGGAGGTGTCGCCGTCGCCGTCGCGCAGCGTGTAGCTGAAGCTGTCGCTCACCCCGCCCGGCGTGCCAGCCGCGCGGACATAGCTGTAGCTGCCGTCGGCGTTCAGCGTCAGCGTGCCGTAAGTGCCCTCGAACGTGCCGGTGGTCGTCACGACGGCGCCGTCCGCGCCCTTGACGTCGGCGCCCGCCGCGCCGGAGACGGTGCCCGCCCCGGTGATGACATTGCCGGTTTCCGGACCATAGGTGCCGGCGGCGACGCCATCGACATCATTGTGGGCGGTCGGCACGTCGTCGACGATCTGCACGTCGACCGTCGCATTGGCGGTCGACCCGTTGCGGTCGGTGGCGACGACGGCGAAGCTCTGCAGGATGCTGTCCGCGCCCGCCGCGCCATGGCCCAGGCTGTTGTCGGTCAGCACGAAGCTGTAGGTGAAGGTTCCGGCCGTCGGCACGCCGCCCTGCGTGGCGGTCGCGGTGAAGCCTGTGATGGTCAGCGTGCCGACCGGCGTCGTCACCGCCTGCCCGGCGACGAAGGCGCCATTGGCCAGCACCGACGCGCCGCCGACCGTGACGCCCGACAGGCCGTCAGCGCCGCTGACGCCGAAAGAGCCGGTCTTGGTGAGGCCCGCCGCATCGGGCGAGCTGCCGTCCGCCAGGTCGTTTTCCAGCAGGACGACTTCCGCGCCCTCTATCCCCGGCGCGCCATTGAGGCCGGTGATGGTGATGCCGTCATCCGCGCCGTTGATGGTGATGGTCAGCGTCGCCGTGGAGGTGTCGCCATCGGCGTCGGTGATCGTGTAGCTGAAGCTGTCGGTCAGCGTCTGGCCGGGGACCAGGAACTGCACCGCCGCATTGCCGTTGGCCAGCGTATAGCTATAAGCGCCCGACGCATTCAGCGTCAGCGTGCCATATGTGCCCTGGAAGGTGCCGGTGGTCGACACGACCGCCCCATCCGCGCCCTGGATGTCGGCAACGCCATCGGTGGCGTTCGCGTCGCTGCCGCCGCTGCCGGTCAGGACATTGCCGTCCGCGACCAGCGGGCCGTCTTCGGTCACGCTGTCGGCATCGTTGACGGCGGTCGGCGCATCGTCCGCGATCGAGATGGTGAGCGTGGCGCTCGCCTGGTCGCCGTCGCTGTCGGTTACGACTACGGTGAAGACTTCGGCGGGCGGCGTGCCGACCACATTGTCGCCCAGCACATAGCTGTAGCCGATCGCACCGTCCGCGATGGAAGTGATCGTCAGCACGCCGAGCGGCGTCGTGACCGTCTGCCCGACCGCCGTGATCGCGACGCCGTTGATGGTGACGCCCGCCAGGCCGTCGCTGGCGGTGATCGCGATGGTGCCCGTGGTGCGCTCGCCATCCCCTGCCGCGGCCGAACCGGCCGGCTCGTTGCCGCGCGCGGGAAGCCCAGCCTCGCTCACACCCGCGGTCGCGGCAGTCGCGCCAGCGGGTTGATCGGGGGTGATGATGGTGACTTCCGGCTCCTCATTGGGCGCGATGGGCAGGATCTCGCGCTCCTCGGGCTGGGTAAACAGCAATTCCGTCGGCGGCAGCAGGTCGCCCAGGCCATGCGGATCGCCCACATCGCCGTCGGGACCGGTGAAATTGCCGCCGGAGCTGCGCGGCGGACCGGCTGCAGGCTGCGGCTCCTCCCCGATCAGCAAGGCCGCCAGGTTGACCGAGGGAATTTCGACATCGCCCACGACCAGGCGCGGCATGACCACCGCGCCGTCCAGGATCACCAAATCGGTGCCGTCCGGCAGGTGGACGATCAGATTGCGTCCGGAAACCTCGATCCCATTGATGTCGGTGCCGGCTGGCAGGACCACGGTGCCGTCGGGATTGGGTTCGACCGTGCGGACAACCTCCGCCCGATGCATCTTGCCGGGATGGACCGCCTTGCCCCTTGCGGCCAGAGCAGCCGCTTCCGGATGAAGGGCCTGCTGATGGTCAGCGGCGTCTTTGCTATCCCAATCGCGCTCGAAATCCATTGTCCATCCCACCTGTCGCCATGGGGGCATGGAAGGAGCGCGCAAGAGGCCTGGCCCAGAATGCACAGTGCATACGGAGCTGACATCTTTTCCCGACATTGCGGCAATCAGCGGATCAGCTATTGCCCCTAGTCAACGTTCTCCCGCCGGCAGGACCCTTTTGCCAAGTCGACCGCCGCCCCGGATTAACCTTCTGCATCTGTATTTTTACTGACCCGATGGCCGATCTTATTCTCCGCCTGCAAAATGAGTCACGAAGATTCCAGTTTTGTTAACCATTTAAACGCGATACGGCGGAAAAAATAACTTATGCTCTATTACGAACGATATAGGCGGAATTTCATACTTATATCCTTCAGCCTATGCTGAACTTGGATTTGGTTAACAAACAAGGCTTACGACATATGCGACTCGGGCGAGTCGATCTTGCTCCATTCGTTCAATGGCTGCCGCGACAGGGCTTCCCGACCGCCCCAATCGGATTGGAAGTTGCAAGGAAGGAATGAAAACGGGCGACCGGCTTGTGCAGCCGGCCGCCCGTCCAAAATGCGACCCATAGACTTATCGTGCGGAGCCGTGCGTTCCTTTCCCCGGCTTCGTCCAGTCGGCCTGTGACTGGCGATAAGCTATGGAAAATCAACCCCCCTCCGACAGGAATCAGGAATAGCGGCTATGGCGGTTTTAACAATTAACCCGATGACTTATATCCAAGGATAATTTCTCAAGACACGATGAAGAAAGACAAGGACATCCGTCCTCAAGGACTGGATTCTCTTGTTGCCTCCGACCCCTCGGACGGAGCTTTTTCCACATCATTTTCATGCGTGGCCGCCGGAGACATTGAGGTTACTGGTCCGTCCGTGCCGTTCATCGCACCGTTCGCGACGATCCCGGACGGTTGCGTGGGCGCGGCGGCGGCGATGGGCGGCGCAGGTCTGGGCATGGCGGCCAGTATCTGTTCCATCCGCCGGCTGCGCGCGCTGCCCGATCCGGTCGTCCGCCGAAAGCTGGCCATCGCATAATCGGCCAATGGCTCCGCCGCATCATAGCGTTTGCGCGCGATGTAGAAATCGACGAGATTTTCCACGGCAAGCTGGGTATTGGGATCGTCCTCTCCCCGCGTTCGCAAATAGCTGTCGAACACGCGCCGGTAGAGGCCTTCCGCCTCGCGATAGCGACCGGTCGACTCCAGTTGCAGCGCGAGATCGTTGGCGGAGATAAGCGTGCGCGGATCGTCCGCGCCGAACAACTCATCGGCGAGCGTCAGCCCCCTGCGCGCGGGATCGACGCCGTCGGCCGGATTGCCGGACGCATAGGCCGCCTGGGATGCGGCCACCAGCTTGCGCCACTCCTTTTCGCGCGCCTCGGTAACATCGGGGACATAGGGGGCCTGCGCATGCAACGGCGGCGCGAGGCAGAGCAGCAAGGCGCCCCGCAATATCCAGCCCCTGTTGCCGCCGGTCATGGCCATCCTCCCCGCGCTAAGCCTTCCCTATATCAGGCTATGCGCGACAGGATTAAGAAAGTGCAAGCGCGACGTGGAGCCCGCCCGCCTAAGGCGCGAGAAGAAATCTACGCCGAAGCCAGTTCGGCATGACGGATGAGCACTTACCCCGTCAGCGCCTCGACCAAAGCCTTGACCTTCTTCTGCCGCCATTGCGGCAAGGGCGCGATCAGCCAGTAGGCGAGCGGGGACGGCGCAGCGTCGCCCACCTGCCGGATGCGTCCTGCGTCAATATCCGCCTGCGCCAGCAGGAACGGCACGCAGGCATGGCCGAAGCCATGGGCCGCCGCCTCTATCGCCAGCCCCGCATCGGCCACGCGGATCGTCGCGGGCGCGTCCCCCTTCGGGCAGCCGGGCCATTCGATGCGATGGTCAGGGCCGCCTTCCGTCGCTTCCACGGTGACGAAGGCCGCTTCGCCCAGCTTGATGCCTTCATTCTCGCCCGGCCCCTCGGCCAGTCGCAAGGCGAGGTCGAGATTGGCTTCGGTGAAGTCCAGCGTCTCGTCCGCCGCGACCAATGCGAATTTGAGGTCCGGCTGGCTTGCGGCATAGCCCGCAAGGCGCGGCTGGAGCCATTTGGCGGTGATGTCGCGCGGCGCGGCGATGGTGAGGGAACTGCTGGACTGGCCAGCCTGCATGGCGCGCACCGCTTCCTCAAACTCCAGGAAACCGGCGCGAAGGGCCGCAAGGCCTGCCTCGGTTTCGGGAGTGAGTTCCAGCCCCTTGGGCGTGCGGCGGAACAGGACGACGCCCAGCAGGTCCTCCAGCGCGCGGATCTGTTGGCCCACGGCCGCAGGCGTCACCGCCAGCTCGTCCGCCGCGCGGGTGAAGGACAGATGCCGGGCCGCCGCATCCAGCACGCGCAGGCCGTTGAGCGGCAAATGGGTACGCTTCATTCAGCCACCGCCGGCGCGATCAGCGCGAAATGCGGGATGGCGATGTCGAACGTCTCGCCGCTCGCGCCGATCATATGATAATGCCCCTTCATCGATCCCGTCGGCGTGTTGAGCGGGCAACCCGACACATAGTCGTAGCTCTTGCCCGGCTGCACCACTGGCTGTTCCCCCACGACGCCGTCTCCATCGACCCGATGCTGCGTGCCCCGTCCATCGGTTATGATCCAGTGACGGGTCAGCAGTTGCACCGGCTGGTCCCCGTCATTCTCTATGCGGATATGATAGGCCCAGAACCAGCGGCCCCGGTCCGGCTCCGACTGTTCGGGCAGGAAGGTGACGGCGACGTGCACGTTGATGTCGCGCGTCGTCGCATGGAAGGGGAAAAGTGCGTTCACGGCTTAAGAAATGCGCCTTTCACCCCTCTTCCGTCAACGCCCTATCGACTTCAGGGCGCGATCCAGATCCTCGATCACATCGTCCGGGTCTTCCAGCCCGACATTGAGGCGCAGCATATCCTCGGTAATGCCGACCTCCAGCCGCGCCGCTTCCGCCATGCCATAATGGGTGGTGGAGGCCGGATGCGTCATCAGCGAGCGCGAATCCCCGATATTGTTGCTGATGTCGACCAGTTCGAGGCCGTTGAGCAGACCGTGCGCCTCCGCCCGGCCGCCGCCGACATAGAGCGAGAAGATGGGGCCAGCCATCGCCATCTGCTTCATGGCCAGGGCATGCTGCGGATGGCTTTCGAGGCCCGGATAGAGCACCTTCGCCACCCGGCCTTCGAGGAATTCAGCAACCTTCAGCGCATTCTCGCTCTGGCGGCGGATGCGCAGGTCCAGCGTCTCCAGACCCTTCAGCACGACCCATGCGTTGAAGGCTGCCAGCGTCGGACCGGTGTTGCGGTGGAAGGGCAGCAGCGTGTTGAGGATGAAATCCTCCGTGCCGCAGATCGCGCCCGCGAGGACGCGGCCCTGCCCGTCCATCATCTTGGTCGCGCTATAGGCCACCACGTCCGCGCCGAACTCCATCGGCCGCTGGAGCGCGGGCGTGGCGAAGGCATTGTCGACGACGCTGGTGATGCCGTGCGCCTTCGCGATGCCGCAGATCGCGGCAAGGTCCGCCACGTCCATGGTCGGATTGGCCGGGGTCTCGAAGAAGAAGACCTTGGTGTTGGGCCGCACCGCCGCTTCCCACGCCGCATTGTCGGTCGCGTCGACAGTGGTCGTCTCGATCCCGAATTTGGGCAGCAGCGTATCGGTCAGCCAGCGGCAGGAGCCGAACAGCGCCTTGCCCGCGACGACATGGTCGCCCGCCGACAACTGGCACAGCAGCGCCGCCGTCATCGCCGCCATGCCGGTCGCGGTGGCGCGGCAGGCTTCGGCGCCTTCCAGCAGGGCGATGCGCTGTTCCAGCATCTCCACCGTCGGGTTCTGGAGGCGCGAATAGGTCATGCCCTCCTGTTCCCCGGCGAAGCGCGCCGCGGCGTCCTCCGCCCGGTCGTAGCTGTAACCGCTGGTCAGGAACAGCGCCTCGGACGTCTCGCCATATTCGGTACGGGCGCTGCCGCCACGTACTGCCAGAGTGGCCGGACGCCAGTTCCGGGTGATTTCGGGATTCTGCCCGCTCTTGCGCTTCATTTTCTTACCCTCAGATCAAAGCCGCGAGCACGGCATCGCCCATTTCGACCGTGCTCATCGTGCCGCCCAGATCGAAGCTGCGGGCGCCATCGGCCAGCGCCTTGGCCACGGCGGCCTCGATGCGGTCGGCCTGTTCCGGCAGGTTCAGCGAGTAGCGCAGCATCATGCCCGCCGACAGGACCGTTGCCAGCGGATTGGCCTTGCCCTGCCCGGCGATGTCCGGCGCGGAGCCGTGGATCGGCTCGTACAGGCCCTGGTTGCTGTCGTTGAGCGTGGCCGAAGCCAGCATGCCGATCGAACCCACGCACATGCTCGCCTGATCGGACAGGATGTCCCCAAACATGTTGCCGGTGACGATGACGTCGAACTGACCGGGATTGCGCACCAGCTGCATCGCGGCATTGTCGACATACATGTGGCTGAGCGCCACGTCGGGATAGTCCGCCGACACCTCTATCACCACGTCGCGCCAGAGCTGGCTCGTCTCCAGCACATTGGCCTTGTCCACCGAGCAGAGCTTGCCCCGGCGGGCGCGCGCCGCCTGGAAGCCCTGATGCGCGATCTTGCGCACCTGCTCCTCATTATAGGACATGATGTCATAGCCTTCGCGCAGGCCCTCGGGCGTCTTGCGCATGCCCTTTTCACCGAAATAGACGTCGCCATTGGTCTCGCGCACGATCAGCAGGTCGATGGCGCTCGCCACCTCCAGCTTGAGCGCGGAGGCATCGGCCAGTTCGGGGAAGACCTTCGCCGGGCGCAGGTTGGAGAAGAGGCCCAGTTCCTTGCGCAGGCCGAGGATCGCCTGTTCCGGGCGCAGATGGCGCTCCAGCGAGTCGCAATCGGGATCGCCCACCGCACCGAACAGGATCGCGTCGGCGCGCTTGGCCAGTTCCAGCGTCTCGGGCGGCAGCGGATGGCCCACCGCCTTGTAGGCCGCGCCGCCGACCAGCCCTTCCTCATAGGTGATGCCGGGGATCGCCAGCGCGTCCAGCACGCGCTTCGCCTGCGCGACGATCTCGGGACCGATACCGTCTCCGGGGAACAGGGCGATCAACATGGGCAACTCCTTCAAACGCGTGGCTGCCCCTTATGAAGCCGCCGCCGCCAGCGCAAGCATTTAGGCGAGGGGAGAAGGAGGCGCGGCGCAGGAACACCGACCGCTAAAATTCAGGCAACCGCTCTTTTCAGCCTGTCCACCAGGCGCTCCCGCGCCGCGAGGACATCGACGCGCCAGTCGGTAAGGACGGACCGTTCGAGAAAGAAGCCCGTCAGCCGCAGCCCGTCCAATAAGGCGGGCCAGTCCCCTGCCCCGCCCTCCAGCAGGAAAGCGGGCAAGGGCAACAGCCGGTCCTCATAGCCGACGGCCCCCGCCCGGCTGACCGCCGCCGCGCTGCGAGGGCTGACATAGGCCAGATCCTCATTCCCGCCGGTCGCAGCGCAACGGGTAAGGTCCAGCCCAAAGCCCAATTCCGCCAGCAACAGCAACTCATAGCGGATGAGCGCCACCGCCCAGCCCCGCGCAGCCGGCGCCGCCTCCACGGCGCCCAGCACGCCGTCCAGCGCCTGATGGAGCGCGGGATAGGGCGTCCCTTCCGGCAGGGCCACGGCGGTGAGCGCGCAGACCCAATCGATCGCGGCCGCAGGCAACGGCTCCGCCAGAAGGGGAGCGCGGCTGTGCTCCAGTTCGACGGTCAGCCCGGCCAGTTGCTCCTCCGTCCGGGCGCGGAATTCGGCCTTGACGGCATTGCCTGGCAACAGGACGGGACGCAACTGCCGCGAACGCCCCCCCCGCACATAGCCGGCCAGCAGGCCATGGCCGGGCGTCAGAAGACGCGCGATCGCCCCATGTTCGCCATGGGGCCGCAACGCGCAGACCAGGGCCGGGGTGATCAGCGTCGCCATGCCCACTCCATATCGGCCAACGGCCCGGGGCGCCATCCATGACCTTTCGCAGCCCAACTGTCCCGAAATCGCGCAAAATCGCCGCACAGGGCCCTTCTGCCTTTTGATATATGTTGCTTTTCGATCAGGTCATGCGCACAATTATCGGCGGGGACTTGTCGGGGGACAACTTTCGCCATGTATCATATGCCCTTGGCGTCATCTTCCGTGATGGACCGCCTGGTGCTTTGGCTGGGACGTTCACCGACGCTGGGTTTCGCCATATCCCGCGTCGCCTTTTCCGCTGCGGCGACGTGGCAGATCGAAGCGATGTTCAGCAACGAGCCGGATTTTGCCCGCACGGCATTGCTGTTGAAGGCAGCCGTGTGGACGTGGACGGCGATCAGCATCGCGCAGAATTCGCTCACGCCGCCTTTGGGCCTGCTGCTGCGGCCCATCTTCCTGATATTCGACCTGATCGCCTTCCTGACGGTGATCGTGCTGTGCGAACCCTTGCAGATCGCGGCGCTGGGCTGCCTGTTCTTCGTCGCCTGGTCCGCATCCGACCGGTTCGGACGCGGCGCGGTCCTCATCCTGGGGATTTGCCTGATCTTCGCCTTCATCGCGCGGGGATATTATGAAAGCTGGGCCTCGGCCCGCCATGTGCCGGCGGTGGACCGCGCGATCGACAGCCTGACCATCGTCATCGGCTGCGTCATCGCCGCCTCCATGTTGAGCATGAACATATTGGAGCGGCGGCTGATAAGCTGGTCGGAACGGCTACAGGGCGTCGGCCTTTCCTTCCAGAAGTCGCTGGCGCAATTTCTGGTGGAGCAGGTCTCCCAATTGATGAACTCCCGCTATTGCGCGTTCGTGTGGGAGATGATGGACGATACCGCCGTCCATTGCGAACTGTACGATGCCGACGGCGTGCGTCACCTCGCCCTGCCGCAGAAGCAGATCGACGGCCTGTCCAACGTGACGCCGCGGGAGGCGCCCTTCCTCTATTCCACCCAGTCGCCGCGGATGCTGCTGCGCAGCCGCCTCGGCATATTGCGGAACGAGCGCGCGCCGGACCTGATCGACAGCATATCGGACGTGTTCGGCCCCGGGCAGGGCGCGAGTATCCATATCCAGGCGGGGGAACTGCGCGGCCGGCTGTTCATCGGGACCAGCCATGGCTGGTCGCCCGCCGTTCTGCTGCGCTGCCTGCGCATACAGGAGGGGATCGACCTTTTCCTCGAACGCCACTTCTTCTTCCTCGCCTGGCGCCAGCGCACCTTTGCAGAGGCGCGTCAGGCGCTGAGCCGCGATCTGCACGACAGCGTGCTGCAGACATTGGCGGCGCTGCGCGTCAGACTGGCGACCACGATCCACGGCCTGTCGGATGCCGCCGTTCCGGACCAGTTGGCGGAACTCAGGTCGATGGAGGAACTGGTGACGGCGGAACAGGCGCATCTGCGCCGGCTGCTCAGCCAGCAAAGTCCGGTGTCGGCCGAAACCGATGTGGACCTTGGCCGCGAAGTCGAACGCTGCTGCCGCTTCATCGCCCTGCAATGGGCGATCGATTGCCGCCTGAACCTGGCCGAACGCTCCATGACCGTGTCGGCCGAAACGGCGGCGGAGGTCGAATATCTGATCCGCGAAGCCGCGGCCAATGCGGTCAAGCACGCCCATGCGCGCCACATCACCGTGTCGATCGCGCAGGTCGACGACGAGATATTGATCGCGCTGAAGGACAATCCCGGACCGCAGGCGGTCGCCCGCGAAAACTATACCGGCGACTTCGAACTCCAGTCGCAATCAATCATGAAGCGGCTGGGCAAGATCGGCGGAACGGCATATTTTCATAATCTGAGCATGAATTCACTGATCTCGATCAGATTACCCTCCTCCTTACCAAGGTCTCCGATATGATGACCCAGATTGCGATAGTCGACGATCATCCGATCTTCCTGGACGGCATGGCGCAGTTCCTGAACTCCCACGGCCATGACATATTGTTCTGCGCCCGCTCGGTCGAAGAAGCGCTGGAGCGGATGCAGGCCGGCGAACCGGACCTGCTGATCCTGGATGTCAGCATGAAGAGTGGCGGCGGCCTTGCGATCCTGTCCGCCATCCGCAACAGCGGCAGCACCGTGCCGGTCATCTTCATGACCGTGCATATCCGCCCGGAACAGACGCTGGAAGCGATCAAGCTGGGCGTCGACGGAGTGGTGCTGAAGGACAGCGATCCCAACGACCTGCTAAGCTGCATCCAGCAGGTCATGAGCGGCAACAAGAGCATCGCCCCCTTCGTCATGGAACAGGCGCTGGTGCACAGCATTTCCGCGCCCGCCAGCGAAGCCAATGTGCTTGCGGTGCTGACGGAGCGGGAACTGGAGATCGCCGGCCTGATCCGCGCCGGCCTGCGCAACCGCGAAATAGCGAGCCGGTGCGGCCTCACCGAAGGCACGGTGAAGGTGCACCTGCACAGCATCTTCCAGAAGCTCAACATCAAGTCGCGCTCGGAACTGATCATCATGATGATGTCGATGGACAGTGAAATGCCCGCCGTAGGGATGGAGCATTGAGCGGCTGTTTGGCGGCGAAATAGCGGAAAGCGGATCGTCTGCTTTCCCTTGCGGCGTCGCGTGCTCCCGCACTGGCTGGAATTCAATCCCGCCGCCAGCATGTCATCGCACCGGTTGAACTGAGATTGCACGAGCCACCCGATCAATTCGGGTGCCTGCGCGGGCGCATAATGGCGCCAACCAGCCGAAAGGCGAGCCGGAAACGCCATCATGCCCTGTATCCGGATCACCCGACACCCCTCGGCCTGGGCTTGCCGAATGGCTCAACCCGTACCCGATGCGCGATCCGATTCAACCCACGATGCGCTAACTCAGCCCATGCACGAAATCCGGCAGACGCGCCACGCCGCTGGGATTGGGTCCAGCCATATACAGCGCCATGATCGTGCCCAGCGCAATCGCCACGCCATAGGGAATCGGCCCTTTCTTGCCGAACAGCGCAACGGACGAACCTTCCCGCACGCTCTGCGGCACCAGCCGCCGGCCGGCCATCAGCACCAGCGCCAGCACACCGCCCCCGACGGTGACATAGACGATCCAGGGAATCACCCCCGCCCAGTCGAACCACAGCGCACAGGCCGTCATCAGCTTGACGTCGCCACCGCCCATCGCGCGTATGGCGAACAGGCCGCATCCCACCGCGAACATGCCCAGGAAAACGGTGCCGTTCCGCCAGATGTCATTTTCCCACCCCGCCACAGCGACCCAGACCGCATAAAGCCCGACAACCAACAGGGGGAAGATATTGGATATGCGCAGCCGGGCCATATCCTCCACCGCCGCCGCGATGAGGACGAGCGAAACGGCAAGCAGCACCAGATCCTTCATCACTTCCCCGTGGTCTTCAAGGTGTCGAGCGCAGCCGCGGCTTCGGGCACGAAACTGTCGGCTTCGGTCACGGCACGGCTGAGATAGGCCTGCGCCTTCGGCAGATCGCCCATCCGCATCGCCACCTGCCCGGCATTATTGAGCCGGCGCGCCCACTCATCGGCGGTGTCGGCAGGCCGGCGGCTGATGTCCTGTCCCGCCATCACATAGGCCGTGTCGCCATTCGCGATCACCCACGCATCGTCCGGTGCGCTTTCGCGCGCCTTGTCGAATATCACCGCCGCCTTCTCCGCCTTGCCCTGCTTGAGCAGCGACAGTCCGTAATTGTTGAGGACCTGGGAAGGCTTGTCGGTGAGTTGGAACGCCCGCTCATAAGCCGCATTGCTCAACGCCCAGGACTGCGCCTGGTCATAGGCCACGCCCAGCGCATTCCACGAGCGCCAGCGACCGTCGCAACCGGTCACAGCCCGGCGCAATGGCTCGAGCGCCTCCTGCGACCGGCCGAGGCGCAGCAGGGCGATCCCCCTCCCCTCATCGACGCGGCAGTTGTTGAGGCCACTTCGTTCCAGCGCGGTGAAACGCGCCAGCGCCTCCTCATCCCGCCGCTTTTCGAGCGCCATGCGCGCATCCGCAATCTCTATCGCTTGCAGGTCGCCCGATTGCGCGCCAGCCCGCCATTGGCTCAACATCGCATCCGCCTGGATGATCCGCCCGCCATCTATCGCCTCGTCCACCAGCCGGGCATAGTCCAGCGGCGGCGGTACCGCCCCGGCGGATGGCGCCGCAACCGCCAGCAGCAGCGCCCGGATCATCCCCGAGCGCCTTTCCGGTCGGGCCGCACCATGCTCTTCCACAAGTGCTCGAACAGACCGTCATAAGCGGGCTTTGCTTCTTCGCGTGCAGCCAGATTGGGCAAAGCCGCCGCATCCGGCCTGCCGACGGCGATGATGGGGGCCGTCAGTTCGGGCCGGGCCTGCGTTTCGGCCACGGTGACGATCCGGGTCGTCAGCTGCGGGTTGGTGCGTACCGCCGGTGCGGCTGCTTCCATCGTCCGCAACCGCACCTCGCCCAAGGAAAGGCGTTCCAACTCGACGCCCGCGACCGGCGCCGGGCGCGCGGCCGGCGCAGCCGAAGCCAGTTGAGCCAGCGTCGGACGAGCAACGACGGCCGCACCCGCCTGCGCCGCGCCGGCCTGGGCAAGCAGCGCATCGGCCTCGCCTTTCAGGCCTTGCGCCGACAGGCTCCGCGCGAAGTTGCGCGCGATGCGGGCATCTTCCGGCGCCTGCGACAGGGCCAGTTCGAAAAATTCCCGCGCCAGATCATGCCGCCCCATGGCCGCATAGCTGATCGCCACCCCGTTCAGGCCATGCGCATCGGTCGGATCGTTGCGCACTGCACGGCGGAAGGCATCCAGCGCCAGCGCATATTCCCCCCGCGAAAACAGCAGATCCCCCCGCGCCAGCGCATCCTGCGCCGGTCCGGCAGGCTGCTGATTGACGGGCCTTATCGAAAGGACGCCCTTTTGCGGCCCGCTGCACGCCGTCGTCGCCATGATGAGAGCGACTGCCATTATCCCTTTGCTCATGGTCCCCCCTCCCCCTTATCCTAACGAGTCATGACCGGCAGGATGTCGCGCACCACCCGCACTACCGCCGGCAGCATCAGCACGCCGATCATCACCGGCAGCATGCAGGCGACCAGCGGCACCGACAGCAGGACCGGCAGGCGATGCGCCTTCTCCTCGGCGCGCATACGCCGCTTCTCCCGCATCTCCGCTGCATAGACGCGCAAGGTCTGACCCACGCTCGAACCCAGTTGATCGGACTGGATCAGCAGCGTCGCGAAGGAGCGAATTTCGTCCACGTCGACATCGTCCGCCATGCGCCGCAAAGCATCCTGCCGGCTGCGCCCCGCGCGCAGTTCCAGAACCACCTTGCCCAGCGCCGCCGATACCAGCGGATGGGACAGGGCCAGTTCGCGGCCCACCCGATCCATCGCCGCCTCCAGGCCCAGGCCCGCCTCGACGCAGACCAGCATCAGGTCCAGCGCATCGGGAAAACCGTGGACGATTTCTTCCCGCCTGCGCGCTGCCTTGGCCGAAATATAGAGGTTGGGCATGTAAAGCCCCGAGACCGCCAGCAGCGATGCGATCATATAGAGGGTGATCGGAGCGGGCGGTTCCGGATTGCCGAGCGATGTGATCACGAATATCGCAGGCAGGGCAAAGGTCAGCACAAGGCGAAAAAGGGTGAATAGCTTCGGCGCTTCGGGCGACATGTAACCCGCCGCGATCAGGCGCCGGCGCAGGTTCACATTGTTCGTATCGACCAGCGAGATCCCCATCTTCTCGATGCGGTCGACCAGCTTCTTCCACTCGCTGCTGTTGCGTTCACCGCGCAGCGTCTGACTGTCATTCTGGGACGCCCCGCCTTCCCCGACCAGGTCGAGCCGGCTGCGCACCCGCGCGTTGCGCATCACGACTTCCGACAGTCCGAAGACCAGCGCAACGATGGCGATGAACAGCAAGCCCAACAGGAAAGGCCGCAACTGGATGAACAGTGCCGAACTCAACATCGCATCACACCTTCAGGTCGACCATGCGGCGTATCGTGACGAAGCCGATCAGGTAGAGGACGATCAAGCCGACAAAGCCGATGATGAACATGCTGTCCTGCGCGACATCGAGATAGAAGGCAGGATTGACCAGGAACAGGCCGACAAAGGCCAGGATCGGCAGGGCGGTCAGCATCACCGCCGTCATGCGTCCTTCGGAACTGAGCGCCCGGACCTTCATGAACAGGCTCGCCCGCTCGCGGATCACGGTCGACAGATTTTCCAGGATCTCCGCAAGATTGCCCCCCGTCTCGCTCTGCACCGACAGGGAGATGACGAACATATGCATCTCGTTCATGTCCCAGCGCTCCGCCATGCGCTGCAACGCATCGCGCAGGTCGGCGCCATAGGTGACTTCATCGACGACGATGCCGAATTCGCTGCCGATCGGATCGCGCATCTCTTTGGTCAGCAGGTCCAGCGCAGCGGCAATCGGATGGCCGGCGCGCAGACCACGGACGAAGGTGTCCAGCGCGACCGGAAACTGCTCCTCCATCTTCTTGCGCCGCCGTTGGGCAAGCCGCGTCAGCACCATCATCGGCAGCGCGATGCCCAGTGCGCCCGCAAAGGCCAGCGCCATCACGAACATCCCCGCCGTCAGGGCGTAACCCGCCGCCATGCCGCCCACCATCACCAGCAGGAACAGCACGCCCGCGGCGATCAGCATCAGCATCAGCACCGTGCGCGCCGGAAAGGTCAGCCCGGCGCCATGCAGCACCCGCATCACCCCCAGCCCCGCCCGTCCGAACAGGGAGGCGCGGTCGAAGCTCACCGCCTCGTCGCTTCGCCGCAGCTTGGAGAGTACCGTGCTGCGCTCGAAACCGGCCGCGATCATCTTCAACCGCCGGTTCACCACGCGATCGGTCGTCGCACGCGCGCGCAGCCAGCCTGCAATGCCCTCGATCGTCAGGATCACCGCCGCGAACAGCAGGACGAGGACGAAGACGCGGATGTAAAGCGGGTTCATCAGTGGATCACCGCATCGGGCCGGAACAATTCGGCCGGCAGGGCGATGCCCCGGTCGGCCAGTTCGCCCATGAATTTGGGACGGATGCCGGTCGCCTCGAAATGGCCGCGCACCATGTTGTTCTCGTCGCGGCCCGTCATCTTGAAGCGGAAGATTTCCTGCATGGTGATGACTTCCCCTTCCATGCCGGTGATCTCCGACAGGCTGAGCAGACGGCGGCGGCCATCGGCCAGCCGTCCCACCTGCACGATCACATTCAGCGCCGAAGCGATCTGCGCGCGGGCGGAACGCGGCGAGATGTCGATGCCGCTCATGCCGATCATCTGCTCGACCCGGGACAGCGCATCGCGCGGCGTGTTGGCGTGCACGGTCGTCATCGATCCGTCATGGCCGGTGTTCATGGCCTGAAGCATGTCGAAGGCTTCACCGGCGCGGACCTCTCCCACGATGATGCGGTCGGGCCGCATGCGCAGCGCATTCTTCACCAGGTCGCGCTGCGTGACTTCTCCCTTGCCCTCGATATTGGCGGGGCGGGTTTCCAGCCGCGCGACATGGCGCTGCTGCAATTGCAGTTCGGCCGAATCCTCGATGGTGACGATGCGTTCATGTTCATCGATGGCGGCTGACATCGCGTTGAGCAGGGTCGTCTTGCCCGAACCGGTGCCGCCGGAAATCAGCACGTTGCGCCGCGCCTCCACCACGGCGGACAGGACCTGCGCCATCGGCGCGGGCACGCTGCCCAGTTCGGTGAGGCGCGCCATGCTGATCGGCACCTTCGCGAACTTGCGGATGGAAAGCAGCGATCCATCGATGGCCAGCGGCGGAACCACGGCATTGACGCGGGAGCCATCCGCAAGGCGCGCGTCGACAAAGGGGGAGGATTCGTCGATCCGCCGGCCCACCGCCGCCACGATTTTCTGGATGATGCGCAGAAGATGCTTCTCGTCCTTGAACCGGGTCGCGGTTTCGACCAGCCGGCCATTGCGCTCCACGAAGACGACCTTGTGCCCGTTCACCAATATGTCGGTGATGCTATGGTCCTTGAGCAGCGGCTCAAGCGGTCCCAGTCCCAGCAGCTCATCCAATATATCCGACACCAGCCGGCGACGCTCTTCCAGATTGAGCGCATGCTTCTGCAGCGCGAGCTGCTCATGGACGATCTCGCCCACTTCGGCTTCCACCTGCGCCCGCGACATGGTTTCCAGCGCGGAAAGATTGATGATGTCGATCAGCTTCTGGTGCAGCGCCACCTTGAGTTCGGTATGCCGGTCCTCCTCCAGATGGGCGGCCTCGGTCTCTACCGGTCCCACCTCGTCCCTAGGGTCGCCGCGTTCGCCTTTTCGGATCTGCCACATCAGCCTTTCTCCGCCTGACCTTCGGCCTCAGCAGCCTGGATGCAGCAATCGACGATGTCCTGCATATCCTTGCAGATGCGGCTGCGCGCCTTCAGCTCCTGGATCAATACGCCCTGGTCCAGCGCCGAGCTGACCAGCGGGAAATCGTTGGCGATGCTGAGCTTCACCGGATGATCCAGCGCCGCCGCCGCATCCTCCAGACCGATGGCGCGGAAGAATTTCTTCTCCACGCGGTTGGCGACGACATGGATGCGCGCGGGATCGATGTCCTGATCGCGGAGCAGCGAAATCTGACGGCGCGCCTGCCGCAGGCTGGCGATGGTGAGTTCGCACACCAGAAACACGACCTGCGAACGCGCCACCAGCGACATCGACCAGTTGGTCCAGTTGCCCGGCAGGTCCAGATAGACCGTATCGAAACTGCGCTGCGCCAGTTCGACGATGCGGAAGACCTGATCGGCGTTTACCGCCTCGATCGGCATGATGTCCGCCGGCGCGGTCACGACCCTGAGGCCGGTCGAAGTTTCCACGGTGACGGTCCGCAACAGCTCATTGTCGACGCGGCTGCCCGCGTTGAGAAGGTCCGCCAGTGTCAGGGGCGAGGAAATCCCCAGGAAGGTGCCGGCATTGCCGAACTGTATGTCGAAGTCGAACAGGCAGACCTCACCGCTGCCCTGCTTTGTCGAGCGTGCGTGAAGACTGGCCGCCTGCGTCGCTATGGTCGTCGCGCCGACGCCGCCAACGCTCTTGATGATGGACACGAGCTGTCCGGTCTTCACGTCGTCCTGACGGCTGGCTGCGATGCGGCTGCGCAGATCGTCCAATATCGCCGCCAGATCATGGGCGCGCAGCGGCAGTTCGATGACGTCGTTGATCCCGCTGCGCAACAGGGCGCGCACAACCGCGATCTGCGCGCCACGCACGGCCGCCACCAGCATCAGCTTCGGATGAGCCGCGCGAAGGCCGGCGAGCCGCACCATGGAGGCTTCATTGTCTGGCTGAACCTCGATGATGATCGCCTTGGCATCGGCCACCAGTTGCGCCGGCACAGCCTCCCCCGCGCCCAGCATGGACAGGGTGAGCGACTGGCCCGTCAGGCGATCGCCCAATATGTCGGATGCCTGCACCTCCTGCTCCGACAGGATGAGGTGAAGGCCTTCATCCCCGATATTGAGGGTCCAGCTCTCGACGGGTTCCGTTGCGTTCGTCACGATGCCCACGATCTTGTCCCTCAATTTGATGCCGAGCCCTGGCCGTCTTCCATGGTGAGAGCGGCGCTGAAACTGGGTAATGGAATCGATGCCCTGAAAAGGATGAGCGCTATGGGCCGAAAGGCCATGTTTTTTATTCGTACCGTGACCAGCGGCGCTATATCTGGGCCATTTGGATCACCGGAATAACCGATACCGGAATTATCATATTGAACCTCGACATTGGCCGCACCTAATTCCGGCAGGAATGCCTTCATCCGATTGACAATATTGGTGAAAGCCGCCGAGTTATAGGGTGTTATCAGGGAATTGCATGCGCTGCCGCTGCATGAACCGCAGGCAGTGGAATTGCATGTCATCGATGAAAAATAGGATGTGCCTATCGATGACCCCTGTGCGATGCTGCTACTCCCGGTCGCGAAGCTGTATGTCGCGATGCCGGTTGCCACCGGATCGGTGGCGACGGCGTAACGGACGCCCATTTGGGTAGCCTTTTCCGCACGGTTCCAGGTCCACATCAATCGCCCGACATCAATGATACCCAGCAGGAAGATAAGCAGCAGCGGCAAAACTAACGCAAACTCGGCTGCGGAGGAGGCCCGGCTGTCTCTGATCAGGGCGGTGAAGGATTTGCTCATAACCCCATCACCGGCGATTGAGAACTTGCGTTCAGATATAAGGTGCTACTGTCGAATCCCAGCTTATTGAATAACGATTGATATTGAAGCCGGTGAGCATTGTCGGTTGACGTCGCCACCTTCACGACGGGAATGAAATTCATCCCTTCGTAAATACCCGAAGCGCTGACACTTGCCGGATCGACGCAATCATAGGTGACTCTGATCGACTGCGGATCGGTCCATCCGGTGAGACGCGCATTGCCGCCGGTCAGTTGCCCGGTTCGAACCAGATTGCGCGTGTCCGCCTCGACGGTGCCGCCCGGAACATTATCGGTCGACGCCGTGGTGCAACTGAAATTCGAGAAACTCAGCCGGCCGGCATAGCGGGCGCCATCCCTCACCGCCTTGACCACGACATGCTCGCTCAGAAAATAATTGCCGAGTTCGAAAGCGCCGAACATCAGCGCGATGAGCAAGGGTGTCACGAGCGCCATTTCGGCGGCGGACGAACCCGACTGCTCCCTGAAAAGGTGCACAAACATCGCTCCGCCTCACTCTATCAGACGCGGAGTATCGCGCCGCGTGATCTGCGGGGTGCCGCCACCTTCGCCGGTGCCCGATGAGCCGATGACTTCCACATAAACGTCATTTCTGCTCGTGTAGGAAGCGGAACAGCCAGTCTGGTTGCTCGGAGTGCCCCCACATTTGGTGCGATCCATGCTAGGTTCCACCATGAAGACGTCGATGTAACCCGCCACCGGAATCGTCTTCTTGCCATTCAGTTGCTTGTTCTTATCGGCAAGTTTGCAATTGACCACGGCAGCGGTCAGACGTCGCCTGTCTATGTTGTTCGTATTGGGCGCGACGCCCGGATAATTGCACTGTCCCGCCTGAGGCGTGCTGTAAGTGGAAAGATTGGGATTACCCGTCGTCGCCCTTGGTGCCAGGCGGGCCGCTGGATCCTCCGCTTCCCAAAGATAGGTTTGATAGCGGGTGACATTGGGCCCCAGACCAGCGGTGTTTTGCCAATCAACGCTCGGATGATTGGATCGGAAATAGGCGGCCCTGTCCCACACGCCGTTGCCGATGCGCGAGGTATAATTGCTCGCGCCGATGGAATGCATCAGGTCGCGCGGGAAGCCCATGATTTCCGGCGTAATGGTAGGACTCAGCACAGCGGCGGTCGTTGGCCGGTAACGTTTGCTCTCATAGTTGGTATTGTCAGCCGGATTTTCCTGCCAGGAACAGGTTGCACCGCGAACCACGTCCTTGCGCACATTAGTGGAAGGTGAGCAGGGAGGATTGGAACATGCGGAACTATTGCCGGGCGGAAAGTCGAACCGCATATTGAGCGAATCCCGCACGGCGTTGAGTAGGTTGCCCGTTTCCATCGTCACATTTTCGGTCGGCGCACAATTGCTATACAAGGCATTAGAAGCAAGAGCCTCTGCTACGCTGCTTGCGCCCCTGCCTGCCTGATCGACGAAGCCGAAATTACCGGGCCCCCATTGCGTGCCTCCTTCCGCCATCACGATGCCTGTGCCGGATGGAATTGAAACCGCGTAATGGGAATTGGTGTTGCCATCAGGCTCGTCAGGATTGCAGATGAAGAATGGAACGGCTCCACAGATGGCGGAACCCACACCCGCATAAGCTGTCCCCGAAACAGGGCCGGAGGAAATTGCGGATACTATCGGCGTCAAGGCATAAAAGGCGGATCGCGTGCCAACGGTGACTTCAACGAAATTGGCTGTTGCGTCGTTCGTTGCGGCCTTGGATTTGTCCTTGGTCTCGTAGAAACGGATTGCCCCTGTAGCATCGCAGGCGGGCTCATCCGCAATCGTGATGCGCGGCGTTGAGCCATCATTTGCGAAACGGCTGTTATTGGCAATCAGGTTCCTTGCCGCATTTGCAGCTCTGCTGCACGCGCCAGTCGCACCGTCAAGTTGACTTGCCGCTGCCAGAGCCGCCTGATCCGCCGCGCTCTGCAACTCGCTGTCCATTCCGGCGAGCCGTGCATAATCGAAAGCAATCCCGCCTGCCGCGATCAGCGCGAAAAGCGACAGCGCAACCGTCGGAGCGACCGCACCCCCTGTTGACTGCAGCAAGCTTTTCCGAGCGCGAGACATGGGATCTCTCATCCTCCTCGTTCAGTTGGCTCCACCGCCGGAACCGCCGCCACCGCCTCCAGTACCGCTGGTGGTACGGATCGACTGGGGCTTCTTCACCTTGTCGGTGCGATAGCGTTCCACCGCCGCGGCCGAGCGCTGGCCATCACCGCCCTCGACCAACGTACCTTCATAATGCGGGTCGGGATCGATCACCTGCATCGCATAATTGCTGCGCACCGCGCCGCCGAAGGTCGGGTCGTTCGCCGTGCAGCCTGCCAGCAGGGGCAGAAGCAGAGCCGGGGCAAGATAAAGTGCACGCATCGTCAACCTCCTGCTCACAGCTCATATCCGCTGGGCGCCTTGCCTGTCGCGGGCGCTTCCTTGGCAGGCGCAGGCGCGTTCTTGGGCGCTTCGGGCGGCATCGCATTGGGATCGAGCGGATTGATCCCCACCGCCTTGTCCGTCCGCCCCATCAGGAACAGGTCGAGTTCGTGCGGGGGCGCGACCCGGTCGGTCGGCAGGCGCACATCCTCTGCCCGCATCGGCTTCACAAGGCGCGGCGTCACGATGATGACAAGCTCGCTCTCGCTCTTCTGGAAACCGCTGGAACGAAACAGTGCGCCGATGATCGGGATGGAACCCAGGATCGGAAACTGCCGCACCGTGTCCTGGAAATCCTTGCGCAGCAGCCCTGCCAGGGCGAAGGACTGCCCATCGCGCAATTCCAGCGTGGTGCTGGCGCGCCGCGTCTGCAGGCCCGGGATGGTGAGACCGTTGATCGTCACCGAAGCGGATGGATCGATGGAACTGACCTCCGGCTCCACCACCAGATTGATGATGCCATCCTCCAGCACTGTCGGCGTGAAACCCAGGCTGACACCGAAGGGCTTGAATTCGATGGTGATGGAATTGCCGCCGTTATTGCCGCTGCCGCCGCTATTGCCGCCCTGCGATACCGGTATCGGGAACTCGCCGCCCGCCAGGAAAGACGCCGTTTCGCCCGACAGCGCGACCAGTGTCGGCTCGGCCAGCGTGGTCACGACGCCCTTGCGCTCCAGCGCGTCCAGTGCAGTGGTGAGGTTGAGGCTGCCCACTGAATAATTCGCCGCCCCGATGCCGAAGCTGTCCAGAATCTTGCTCAGATCCACAATCGGCCGACCATTGGTGTCGGACAGGATGGCGGAGGACTGCGCCGCGTTGCCGATGCCGCCCACCACCTTGCCGCTATCGGACAGGAAAGCGGTGTTGATGCCGAACTGCTTCGCCGCGCTGCGGGTCATTTCGGAAAAGCGCACCTCCAGCATCACCTGCTGAGCGGCGCCTACCGACATCATGTTGACGACCTTGTCACCGGCATAGGTCTTGGCGATCTGCACCGCACGGTCGACCGCCGCCGCGCTCGACACGGTGCCGGTCAGCACCACAGCGTCATTGGAAATGCGGGCGCCGATAGGCTGACCGGGCAACAGTTCCGACAATTGCCGCTTCAACGTCACGACATCGGGGCCTACGGCCACATCGACTACCGCGATCATCATGTTGCGGCTGTCGTAGAGCGTCAGGCTGGTGGTGCCCATCTTCTTGCCCAGCACATAGACCGAACGGTTGGTCATGGGCAGGACGTCAGCGATTTCCGCATTGCCGACCAACGCCTTGGAAAAAGGCCGGTCGACGGTCAGCACCTGGCTCTTGTTGAGGGGCACGTCGAGCTGGCCGGCATGGTTGGCGTTATTGACGTTGAGCGAGGCGACCTGCGCCTGCGCCTGCATGGGCAGCAGCGACGCACCGGCGCCCAGCGCCAGAGACAATGCCAGCATCGGCAAGGACTTAGCGGGAACCATAGCGCTTCACCTCATAGCTGGTGCCGGTCGTGCCGCGCACGATCTCGACCGATGCGGTCGACGGCAGAGCGTTCGTGTTCTTCGGAATCGCGCGGCGTGCGGGACGGAACGAGGAGGCCGGACGCGGCGGCAGATAGGCAAGGTCGGCAACGCGGGCGCGCGGGCCGGCAAAACCGCCCACATAGGCGCCGTCGCGCAAATCCTCTATGCCGACGGTCTGCACGGCGGGATTGGGCTTGTCGGTGATATTGCGCAGGACCAGCGTGAGTTGCCCGACCTGCTGCGCCAGAACCAGCTTCTGCGCGTCGACCTGGTTGACCTCCAGCGTCGCGGTCTTGCCGACGGCCGGGTCCTTGGACGTGTCATTGGCGTTCTGGTCGATGGCGATCACCCGCGTGCCTTGAAGCAGGACGTCGGTGATCTGCTGGCTGCCGCCGCCTGCCGGGTCCTGAAGGGTGCGAGTGACGAAGACATCGACGGTGTCGCCGGGAAGCACGAAGCCGCCCGCGGCGGCTACATCGCTCACGCGTACGGCGACGGCCCTCATTTCTGGAGCCAGGACCGCCGACATCGTGGCCCGCCCGCCTTCCCCGGAGAGCTTGGAGGCCAGTATCGGTTCGCCGGGCTCGATTTGCCGAAGGACGACGCGGCCCTTGCCGAGGGAGGTCAATTGGATGGGGTCACGGAAAGCGCCGGGAGGCACCGAGCTGGTTGGCCAGTCGACCACGCGGATCTTTTCGGCGGTGACCGCCGATCCGAAGGGCAGCGAGACGGTCGCCACTACGACCTTGGTCATTCCGCCTTCCGGTGGCGGCGCCTTTTCGGCGCGGCTCAGATAGGCGTTGGCGACGAAAACGGCCGCAAGACCCAACAATATTGCGAGGCCTAGGACTATAAGTGATCTGCGCTGCCCCACGACAACTCCCCCCGGAATTGAAGGTATAGGAAGGCCAGTGATGTGACCGGCCTTCCTATTTCATCATTAGCAGTTCGCTGACGGAGAATTACCTGTGCCGACAGTCGAAATGCAATTGGTGGCATAGTTCATCGAGTTCTTGATCGCGCCACCAAGGTTCCAGGCAGCCAATGCAATGCCGGTACCGACAATAGCGAGGATCAAAGCATATTCAGCCGCCGATGCGCCGCTTTGATCAGCATAAAGATTTTTGAAAAAAGTCATGTCCCTCACCCCTATTTACAGTTTAGCAGCTGGGCTGCGTGTTCGTACCGACCGTCTTGATGCAGTTGGTCGCCGCATTCATCGAGTTCTTGATCGCGCCACCAAGATTCCAGGCCGCCAGCGCGATACCCGTCCCCACGATCGCCAGGATCAAAGCATATTCGGCCGCCGACGCACCACTTTGGTCGGCCCCCAGGCTTTTCAAAAAGGTCATATCTTTTACCCCTACTCGCTGGGAGCAATTCCCAGTTGCTCTTGCTCAGCTCCACGGTAGGGGCCTGTCCACCTCGCGACCCCGGCGCCGGTATGCTCCGATCACCAGGTAGTTGGCAGTTCCCGTAGAACTTGCTTTCAAATTGGACCAAAGCTGATGCAAGTCAACATGGTAAAAAATATGTATATTTTTCAAAATCTTAAAGCAATTTTTTGTTAACCTTTTCCGTCAACCAGATTCATTACTTTAAGTAAACAATGGTATTTTTCTAATATATCTTTGGATATATGCTTTTAGAAAATTAGAGATTTACTTTTATATTGTTGGGATTTTTATTTTTCTCTATTTCAAAATATCATAGTCAAACTGAAATTCAAGGAATATTATCCGAATTTCATTTCGAATAAAATAACAGTTATCAGGAACTCAAGCCTGTCTTATTTGAGAGGAATAGTTGGCCGTCCGCCGCTGAATTACCCGGGCGACTAATACCTTCGTTCTAGGCTATTCGGGGCAGACAGGATCGATAACTTGACCAGAGCAGCAGCCGCCACTCGCACCGATCATCGCGAATCAGCCGCGACTCGTCGCACAAAGGCCCGGAAATAAAGCGGTTTGCACCTGTCCCATTCAGGAACAAATGTTGCCGCTTTCCTTACTTCGCACTTACCCGATGACGGAATGTGAGGTTCACCCGATCCGACAACAACAGATAGGGCAGCCAGATCGCGGCGCTGATCAGGACCTTCTTCACATTGCCTGTCAGCATGTCCAGCAAAGCGGCGTCGACGCCATGCGGCACATTGTCAATCCCCGCCACCAGATGGGCGATGCCCAACTGCGCCAGCAGGTCGACACCCCAGACCATTACCAGAAAGCGAGGGAAAAGCGGCACGAGGCGCAGGGCCATGGCAAAGGCGAACATGTAAAGGCTGGACAATATCACCACATCCGCCAGCATCACGCTATAGAGACCGACGAACCAGGGCGGCGAATAGCTGCCCAACGCGGGAATGGAGCTGAGAAATTCCAGCGTGCGCACCGGCACGTTCACCGCAATTCCCACCAGCAGAGACGCCATCACGCCATAGAGGCCGAATTGCGACATCTCCCGCGCTCTCAGGCAGTCGACCTTGCGCCAGCGGCCCACCTGCGCCAGTCGAAAGGCGGGCTGGGCATGGATGCGTCCCGCCGGAAACAGCTTCAATCCCAGCAGCAGCGATCCAACAGGCGCGCCAACCACCAGCATATAGGGCAGCAGGCCCGCCCCGCTTCCCCAGGGCGTTCCGCTGTAGGGCGTCGCCGGAAAGGCCAGCCGCAGGCCGCAGGCGAAGGCGGCAGCCATGATCCAGATGACGACGATGCGCTCCAGATTGACCTGCATCGACAGCACGACGGCCACGCTCTTGCGGTAGAGACGGCCCCTGACCATTCGCACCATGGAACCGGACTCCTTCGAACGCCGAACCTTGCCGCGACTATCCGCGATGTTGGTAAACGCCCGGTAAATGCGCAATCGCGGGAAAGGTTCTACGCGGCCGTCCAGATATGGTGAGCCATTGGAAAAGATAAAGCCCGGCGGCCCGTTACGTGCGCGGAACGGTGATGCGGATCGTCGTCCGACCGCCGATATTCTGCAGGAACACCTCCCCGCCCAGCATCTGTATCCGCCGCATCAGCGACCGCGAAGGCACTGCCCCGCTCGATCCCAGCCGCGCCATATTGGGCACGCCATCGTCGCTCACCTGAAGGGCGATGCGGTTGCCGTCCGGTTCCAGCGCGAAGTTCACCATGGTCGCCCGCGCATGGCGTACCGCATTGGCGACGATCTCCCGCACGGCGAAGCTCAGTTCCCGGCCGATCATCGCGCTGGTCGCGCAATTGCCGTCCTCCACCTTCAACTCGCAGTCTATGCCCCATTGCTCGCCCAGGGAGCGCACCACCATCGCCAGCGTCTCCGGCAGATAGGCGAAATCCTCCTCATCCACGTCCGGATTGATGATCCAGCGGATCGTGGCGATCTGGTCCTTCGCGATGCGGTCGACATTCTCGATCACGGCGAGCGGCTCGACCTGCCGCCCGGCCAGCAGCGGCGCGATCTGGAAACGGATGCTGGCCAGCGCCTGCAGAACGCTGTCGTGCAATTCCCGCTGCAGCCGCTCCCGCTCCCGCGCACCGGCGATCACATGCGCGAGGTCCAGGCTGTTGCGGACAGTCAGTTCCTCACATGCGCTTTCGAAGGCCCGCTGCGCGATGGCGGCCCGATCCTCATGGCAGGGATCGTCCAGACAGGCCGCGCCCACCGCCTCGAACGTGCCGATGGTCACCCTTACCGTCAGGAGCGTTTCTGCGTCCAGCAGCGCCGTCCATGCCTGACCGCCCGGCGACAACGGTCCCAGCACGGCTATTCCATCCGCCGACAGCGAGATCGACGCATGTCTCGACCGGTCATGCCAACCGGTCTCGGCCGTCAGCAAATTGCCGAAACCCACCGCAGGCATTTCCCGCGCCGCGCTGCTGGCGAAGCGCAGGGGCTCATGGCTGGCAAGGCGGAACAGCACGGCAACCCCATGTCCGCGGGTCGCAAGCCGCAGGGCATGGAGCAGGAACGGGCCATGATCGCTCCCGGCGGGCGGCAGCTCCCCCTCCCGCAACCGCCTGTCCCGCTCGAATTGCAACAGCGTTTCCCGGCGCGGCCCGAGCAGCACGCCGGTCACCAGTATCGCCACCGCCAGATAGCAGGCACGCAGCACGACCCGCTCCGCTTCCGGCTCCGACGGCAGGGAAGCGATCTCGTCAAGCCATGTGACGCCGACCGCAGCCGTGCCCGCCGCCAGGGCAACGAGCAGATGGAACCGCCGCCGCACGATCAGCGCCACTTCCACCGCCACGAAGAAGCTGCCGGAAAAATAAGGGCTGTTGGACGGGTTGGTGACGACCAGCAGGGCCAGGAACAGCAATGTGTCCAGATAGATGACCGGTCGCCTGATCCGCATGTCCGTCACCCAGGAGCGGGACGAGAGCAACACCGCCGAAAACGCCAGCAGCAGCATGAGCAGGATCAGCACATGCTCCGCGCTTTCCGCCCAGTGGCGCGCGCTGGAGAAGCCGAAGCTGACGACGGCATAGATGACGGCCAGCAACAGTCGGGTGAAATCCAGCGTCTGCCACGGACGCAATGCCGAAAGCGCCCGCATGTCCCACCAGCTCAAGCGCATCGCGATTTCGCCCGGCCCATTCATCGCGTGACGCATATCCCCCATCCGGCCCGATGCATCATATCTATCGAGCCGCTTCTTATGGAAAGGAAATCATGCCCCGGTCAAATGGCGATGGTCAAATGGCGATCCATTCGTCGCAGAGATAATCCGACGTTCCGGGCAATATGGCGGCGGCAATCCGGACCACCCCTGCCATCGCTCAGCCGTGGAAATAATCATAGACCTGCTGCGCCACCGCCTTGGATACGCCCGGCGCCTTCAGCAGGTCCTCCAGCGCCGCGCTCTTCACGGCCTTGGCGGTTCCGAAATGCATCAGCAGCGCCTTCTTGCGCGAAGGTCCGATACCCGGCACTTCGTCGAGCGAACTGACGGTAATCGCCTTGCTGCGCTTCTGCCGGTGCGCGCCGATGGCGAAGCGGTGCGCCTCGTCCCGCAGCCGCTGAAGGTAGAAGAGCACGGGATGGTTGAGCGGGAAAGTGATCTCCCGCCCGTCCGGCATGTGGAATACTTCCCGCCCCTCGCGGCCATGATGCGGCCCCTTGGCGATGCCGATCATGCAGACATCCTCTATGCCCATATCCTCCAATATCGTCCGGGCGGCGGACAATTGTCCCTTGCCGCCGTCGATCAGCACCAGGTCCGGCCATTCGCCGCTGTCGCGATCCGGGTCCTCGCGCGCCGCGCGGCCGAAGCGCCGCTCGAACATCTCCCGCATCATCGCGAAATCGTCGTCCGAGGTTTCCGGGTTCTTCATGTTGAACTTGCGGTAGGCGTTCTTGCGGAAGCCCTCCGGACCCGCGACGACCATCGCCCCCAGGGCATGAGCGCCCTGGATGTGACTGTTGTCGTAGATTTCGATGCGGTCGGGCACCCCGTCCAGCCCGAACGTCTCGACCATCTCCTCCAGCACCTTCGCCTGCGTCGTGGTTTCCGCCAGCCGCCGGTCGAGCGCCTCCACCGCGTTGCGCTGCGCCTGTTTGATGAGGCGGGTGCGGTCGCCCCGCTGGGGCACCTCGATCCGGACCCTGGAGCCGATGCGCTCGGTCAGCGCCTGCGCCATCAGGTCGCATTCGGCGGGCACCCGGTCGGCAAGGATCAGCTTGGGCGGCGGCACTTCCTCGTAAAATTGCGCCATGAAGCTGGCCAGCACCTCGTCCTCGGCCACTTCGGCGGTATGGACGGGGAAGAAGCTGCGATGGCCCCAATTCTGCCCACCGCGGATGAAGAAGGCCTGGATGCACATCGCTCCGCCCTTGGTCGCCAGGGCGAAGATGTCGGCGTCGCCCAGCCCCTCGGCGTTGATCGCCTGGCTGCCCTGGATGAAGGTCAGCGCCTTCAGCCGGTCGCGCAGCACCGCCGCCTGCTCGAAGTCCATGGCGTCGGAAGCCGCCTGCATCGCCTCGCCCAACTTCTTCTGCACGGCGGTCGATTTGCCGCCGAGGAAATCCTGCGCGTCCTTGACCAGTTCGCCATAGGCGGCATCGTCGATCCGGCCCACGCAAGGGGCGGAACAGCGGCGGATCTGATACAGCAGGCAGGGCCGCGAACGATTGGCAAAGAAGCTGTCGGTGCAGCTTCTGAGCAGGAACAGCTTCTGGAGCGCGTTGATGGTTCGCGTCACCGATCCGGCGCTGGCAAAGGGGCCATAATAGCGCCCCTTATATTTGCGCGCGCCGCGATGCTTCTGGACACGGGGAAAGTCATGATCCTCGCGCAGCAGGATGAAGGGGAAGCTTTTATCGTCCCGCAGCAGGACATTATAGGGTGGCCGGAAACGCTTGATGAGCTGCGCCTCCAGCAGCAGGGCTTCCGCCTCGCTGTTGGTGGTGACGATCGTCATCGAGCGGGTCTGGGCGACCATGCGCTGGAGCCGCTTGGGCAGGCGGTCGACCTGAGTATAGTTGGTGACCCGGTTGCGCAGCGCGCGCGCCTTGCCGACATAAAGCACATCGCCGCGCGCATCCTGCATGCGATAGACGCCCGGGCGGGTCGGCAGGGTTTTGAGCGTCGTGCGGATCGCCTCCACGCCGGCCTCTATGTCGGGCTGGCTGCCGGTGACGGTGAAGGTGGCCTTGTCTTCATGAAAGCGATCGGGGGATTGGGGACGCGACATGAGGGAGAAATAGCGGGATGGTCCCGGATCGCAATGGCATGGGACTAAATTTCGGCCCGTCCTCGTTGATCCTTGGCTGACCCTTCCTATCTTCCTGCTGCTGCCGGAACTGGTAGCGCTATCCTCCATAATGCGGTCCCTTCAGGGAGGCCGCTCCTCCTTGAAGGAAGAGCCGATCATGATCGTGAAAGCCTATGGCGCCCATGCCGCCGATAAGCCCTTGGAACCCATCGACATCGAACGCCGCCCGGCCGGCGAACATGACGTGCAGATCGCCATCGCCTATTGCGGCGTCTGCCATTCCGATCTTCACCAGGTCCGCTCCGAATGGAGCGGCACGCTTTACCCCTGCGTTCCCGGCCATGAGATCGTCGGCCACGTCACCGCCGTCGGCAACGGCGTCACCCGGTTCAAGGTCGGCGACACGGTCGGCGTCGGCTGCATGGTCGATAGCTGCCAACATTGTTCGGCCTGCGACGAAGGGCTGGAGCAATATTGCGAGAACGGCTTTGTCGGCACCTATAACGGTCCGACGCCGGATGCGCCCGGTCATACGTTCGGCGGCTATTCGCAAAGCATCACCGTCAGCGAGAAGTTCGTCCTGAAGATCAACCACCCGGCGGATCAACTGGCGGCTGTGGCGCCGCTGCTCTGTGCAGGCATCACCACCTATTCGCCGCTGCGCCACTGGAATGCCGGACCCGGCAAGAAGGTCGGTATCGTCGGGATCGGTGGGCTCGGCCATATGGGGGTGAAGCTCGCCCATGCCATGGGCGCCCATGTCGTCGCCTTCACGACTTCGGAAAGCAAGCGGCAGGATGCGCTGGACCTTGGCGCCGATGAAGTCATCATCTCGCGCGATCCGGACCAGATGGCCGCCCATGGTGGAAGTTTCGACTTCATCCTGAACACGGTGGCCGCCAGCCATGATCTCGACGCCTTCACCACCTTGCTGAAGCGCGACGGCACGATGTGCCTGGTGGGCGTACCGGAACATCCGCACCCTTCGCCCAGCGTCGGCGTGCTGATCTTCGGGCGCAAGTCGATTGCCGGTTCACTGATCGGCGGCATTGCCGAAACGCAGGAGATGCTCGATTTCTGCGCGGAAAAGGGCATCACGGCGGACATCGAAATGATCGCGATGCAGGACATCGAAACCGCCTATGACCGGATGCAGAAGAGCGACGTCAAATATCGCTTCGTCATCGATAGCGCGTCGCTGGCGGCAGCCTGATCGACAGATCGGTGGCCGGCCCCGTCGCCGGCCATTGATCGACCGCGCGCCTGCCCTCCCCGAATGCAGATATGCGTTCCTGCGAAGGCGGAAACCCCGTTCCGCCCTCGCCTGCTAAGGATGGTCTGCCCGAAAACTCCAACGCAGAGCGGATTCCGATCCTGTCGTATCCGCTCGGCTTCCCCACCCTTTATTCGCCGCCTTTGACGAGCCAGCAGGTGATTCCACAGGCTTGAACGGCGCTCCAGAGCGCGCTGCGATAAATCGGGCGTGGGTCGCGCGCTCCAGGTTTCTTTAGTCGCATCCTTTTAAGCAGGAACCGGTCCCCATCCTTCGACAGGCTAGGACCGGCTTTTCTGCACGATGATCCAAAACCGCTTCACCGCTCAAAGAAAAAGGCCAGCGCGAAACCGCACTGGCCTTTCAATTCAATCCTCGGCAGTCTGTCAGACGTTCGGGCCAAGCCCCCTGATCGCGTCATCGACCAGGAGCTTATCGGCCTGCGCATCATGGCCCTGAACGATCAGGGCCGCCGCGGCGCCGGTCGCGGCGTTCACCGCCTTGGACCGAATGCCTGCGACCGCCGCGCGCTCAGCCGCGCCGATCTTGTCCTCCGCCATCTTCTGACGACGCGCGACCAGCGCGACGGCATTGGCCCTGGCGTCTTCCAGCAGCGTTGCCGCTTCATGCTCGGCGGACTTGCGCATTGCCTCCGCCTCGGCGGCGGCAGCCGCCAGCCTGGCTTCATATTCGGCCTTGAGCGCTTCGGCTTCGGCGCGAAGCTTGGAGGCTTCCTCCAACTGCGTCTTGATCTGCGCGATCCGGCCATCCAGCGCGCCGCCGATCAGACCGGGCACCTTCTTGATCAACAGGATCAGGATGAACACCGCCATCGCCAGACTGACCCAGGCCGTGGCATCCATGCCGACGGCCTTCGGGTCGGTGTGCGGGGCCACGCCTTCGTGAGCGACGGTGCCGACCGGCTCCATCCCCTCCGAATGGATCGCCTCATTCAGGTGCGGGGCTTCCGTCTCGCTATGCTGTGCTGCTGCCTCAGCCATGGGCCAGTGCCGCCTTTACTGCGTTGCGGGCTGCATCTTCCGACGCGTTCACGCCGGAAATGCGAGCCACCATGTCGCGCGCTGCATCAGCGGCAACGGTTTCAATCTCTGCCATGGCTGCGTCGGTGGCAGCCTTGATACGGGCTTCGGCCGCATTGATCTGGCCTGCAATGTCCGCATCGGCGGCGGCCAGCTTGGCTTCCGAAGCCTTGGCTGCCTCCACCTTCGCCTTGGCCAGGCTGGCCTGGACGGCAGCACGGCTTTCGGCGTCGCGGGCGCGATAGTCGGCCTCCGCCTCATCCGCGCGGGCGAAAGCCGCCTTGGCGGCATCCAGATCGCCGGTGATCTTCGCGTCGCGCGCATCGGCCGTCGCCTGAACCTTTGGCACCATGCCGAGGCCGATGACGAAGAAAACGAAACCGAATGTCAGCAGCAGCCAGAAGATCTGCGATGAATAGGTTTCGGCAATTTGCGCGATTTGAGGCATTTTTTCGGGTCCGTCCGATCAGGGCGCGGTCAATCAGAGGACGGGCATGGCGGCCGACCGGCCATCCCTGCCCGCCCCAAAGCGGCTGTTCAGGCCACGAACACCAGGATCATGGCGATAACGAACGCCAGCAGACCCAGAAGTTCCGCGGCGGCGAAGCCGATGAACAGGCGGCCCTGCTGGCCGTCGGCAGCGCCGGGGTTGCGCAGCGCGCCTTCGAGGAACGAGCTGAAGACGTTGCCCACACCGAGGGCGGCGATGCCCGCACCGATGGCGGCCAGGCCAGCACCGAGCAGCTTTGCGGCTTCTGCGTCCATGTTATAAACTCCTTTTCTAAACTCTATTCGAACGTTGAGGTAATGGCGGAAAATCAGTGCAGGTTCTCGGCATCGTTGATGTAGACCGAGGTCAGCAGCGCGAACACATAGGCCTGGATCACCGCCACCAGCACTTCCAGGGCGCTGATGCCGATCATCAGGATGAAGCTGGCGGCGCCGACGGTCAGGCCAAGCGCAGGGCTGGCATTGGCGCTGTTGATGACGAAACCTGCGAGCACCTTCAAAAGCACGTGCCCGGCGGTCATCGCGACGAACAGTCGCAGGCCAAGGCTGAACGGACGCACCATGAAGGAAACGAGTTCGATGAAGAAGAGCGGCACCACCATCAGCGCCGGGGTGCCGTGCGGCACGAACAGCGAGAAGAAGTGCAGGCCATGCTTGTAGAAGCCCACCGCCAGCACGATCGAGAAGCTCATGATCGCGAGCACGCCGGTCGCGGTGAAATGGCTGGTGAAGGTGAAGGGATGCAGGCCGACCAGACCCAGCGGCAGCAGGCCCAGCAGGTTCGCCAGCAGGATGAACATGAACAGCGAGAAGACGTAAGGAATGTACTTCTTGCCGCCCTCGCCCACATTGGCGATCAGCAGGCTCTTGATGAAGCCGGTCATATATTCGACCGCCATCTGCCAGCGGCCGGGAACCAGTTCGCGCTTCATGCCGCCGACGACGAATATCCACAGCACCACGGCGGCCGCCACCATATAGAGCGCGCTGTTGGTGAAAGCGATGTTGAAGCCGCCGATCGACAGATGATCCGTACCGAACAGCGGTTCGATCGCAAACTGGTGCATCGGATCGATTTTGCCGGATTCTGCCACGCTGGACCCCTGTAACGTCTTTGCCTTCGGACTAAGATAAAAGCGCCCCTATCGGTCGGGACGCTTCGTCGTCGTCAATCTGATGATGTTCCTGAAAGCCGCCACGATCCCGAGACCGAGGAATGCCAACAGGAGCCATGGGGATGTCCGCAGAAAGTAGTCCAGAGTCCCACCAACCACGGCACCGCCAGCAAGACCGCCGATCAGCTCCGCGAGAACCCTGTTGCCGAGACGCGACCCATCGTCCGCCTGCTGCACCTGTGTCCCCTGTCTGACCTTTTCGGCATGTTCGGCCTGCGCGATCCGCTCCTCCAAAGAAGCGATGCGCGCATCTTCCCCCGCCGGGTCCTGCCCCGGTGCATCCGCCGCCATCCAGCCATCCTTTCCGTAAAGGCTTTAAAAGCCAACGTCAGGCGGCATGGCGCTTGCGGCTGCACCCGTCAAGGCGCGGCCCGTTTAGAAAGGGCTTTCAGGAGTGTCAACCGTCGTTGGGCCAGAGAATTTCCTGTCCGAACGAAGCTGGGTCCAAAGTCCAGTAGCCCGGCAAGTCCGGCCTGAGGTAAATCACCCCGCCGTGGCGCAATAGCCCGGCAGCGCGATGGGGCCCGCGCCCTTGGTCTGCCACGCGCCCGCGCCGATCCGATAGACCTGCCCGGGCTTCACCCTGCTGCTGAGCGTCTGGCATCCCGTCGCCGCCGCCACATCCTGCACGGTCACGCCGCGCTTGCCGGCAAGGTCGGTATAGGCGGCCCTGCGCTTGATGTTGATCGATTCGACTTCCTGCCGCACCGCGTCGCTCACCGAACCGGCAATGCCGAGATAGCCGTCGGCCTGCTCGCCCACCGCCCCCGCGCTCATGGCGGCGGCGACCGCGCCCGACTGCGCCCGCGCCGGAGAAGTCATGGCCAGGCCGGTCGCCAGCACGACCGCGGCAGAGGCGGCAATCATCAAAAATTTGAGTGTCATTGCGGGAACAACTCCGGGTTATTCTGGATCAAATCTTGCGCATCGCGCTGCAGGCGAACAACGACCTCCTGCTGCACCTTCACGTTGAGGTTGATCTCTATCGGCTTGTCGGGCGCCTTCACCTGGATGCAGCCTCCCAAGGCCAGACCGGCGAAGCCCGCCGCGATGATCGTTCGCTTCTTCATTTCTGCTCCCCATTTCGCATAGTTTCGCTTTCGGCAGGCTGAACTGCAACCCCCTCCTGGCCGATCGTGGCCCGCATCTTCTCCTGCATCTGGTCGCCTATGCTGTTTTGTATGAGCGTTGACGGATCGATGAAGGACTGCGCGGTTCCCAGAAGGCCCCGGAAGGGAGCGGCGATCCGCACGTTGAAGATGAAGGGCAGGCCCGTGAAATTCCGCGCCAGACCCGCCGGCGTCCCACCGATCTGCCCGCGATTGACGCCGTTGAAGACGACGTTCGTCACCATCTCTCCATCCAGCGCGCCGTCCATCAATATGGTGAGGCATTTATACTGGAGATTCTTGAGCGCATCGAAGGCCAGCCGCCCCATCGCGCCCAACTGCTCGTTCGACACCGGCCCCACATAGGATAGGGTCCCCGACTGGCGCGTCGGATCGCAGGGGATGGTGGGCAGCACGCCTTCGGGCATCATCAGCGGCGGCATGCCTTGCTGCCGCGCGGTCAGCACGCCCCCCGCCACGCGCCCACCCTGCGCGTTGAAGATCAGAGGCATGATGCCGTCGAACGTACCCGTGGCGGAAATATTCTTGAGGTCCATCGCCTGGATGAAGGCGCCCGCATCCAGACCGATGACGCGGAAGGTCAGATAACGGTCCACATCGGCGCTGAAATCCATCGTCGTCGGCAGCAGGACCAGCTCCCCGCCGGAAAAGGGCCAGCCGCCCCCTTCGATCCGCACCTTCTGCCCCGCCTCCAGCCGATAGCGCACAAGGCCGTCGCGAACCTCTACACCCGGATTGACCGACCTGATTCGCACTTCCTGCCCCGGCGCGCTGACGAGACCGAGCAGATCGATGAAACGCAGTTCGCCGGACAACCCCTCCACCGGACCGAAAGCCGCCGCCAGGCTGGCATTGTCGGTCCGGAACAGACCATCGCTGGTCACATGCGTCCCGTTCCAGCGGATATGCCCTTCCCCGCTGACCTGCGCCGTCACATTGGCCACCACGCCAAGGGCGAGGCGGGTCACATCCTCCGGCTGGAGACCAGGACCAAAGGACAGTGCCGGAACCGCCAGATCCGCCTTGCCTCGCCCACTGCTCAGGTCATGCGCGATGACTGCCCGGGCGACCAGCGCCTCATTGCGCGGCGCCCGCAACGATCCCGTCGCTGCGATCTTCGAATCCTTCAACGTCAGCGCGAAGTCGGGAACATTCAACGGTTCGAACCGGCCCGGCGCCTGCGCATCGCGCACCGTCATCCCGGCCGCCAGCTTCAGCGCACGCCCGGCGAAGCTCCAGTCGCCCGCGCCATTTTCGACGATCAGCGGCACGGACCCGATCCGGCCGCCTGCCCCCGTCAACCTGCCGCCCAAGCCCTGGGCCGTGGCGTTGCCGGTCAGCGTCGCCGCGCTCAACCGAACAGGCGAATCCTGCGGACCGATCGCCAGATCGGCATTGGCAAGCGCAAAACCCTGCTGTCCCAGGGCGAAACGAGCGCTATCGGCGGAAAGGCGCATTGGGCTGTCGCCGCTTTTCCCCGCCAATGCAAGTTTGCGGATTTCAGCGCCGCCACTCACACCGCCCGGCCCGACGGCAAACAGCGCCTGCCCGACGGGGCACAGCGTCTGCCGGGTCCGCCCCAGCGAAAAATTGCCATAGCGCGCCTCGATCAGCGAGATGGGCACGCAATGCGGGTTGATCGCCAATAGACCCTTGGCGTTCATTTGCCCTTCGACGGGCGCCACCAGCCCGCGCAGCCTTCCACCGGGAAGCGGCCCGTCGAGCCGCACCTGCGTCGAGAAGCGCGTATCGCCCTTCGGCCCCGCAACGAACCGCACCGGCTCCAGGCTCAACCTGGCATCGCCCGCCGCATAGGGCTCAAGGAACAATTGTCCGCCAAAGCCGCCGCCCGGCCTCCGCCCCAAACGCAGCGCCGCCCTCGGCAATCCGCCGCCCTCCGTCGTGATCGCTCCGTCGAGCGCCCAGTCGATCGCCTGCCCGGCCCTGCCAGGCCAGCCGATGGTCACGCGACCTTCCCCGGCTATGGCGATCCGCGCACCGCTGCGCGCCGAAAAGCGGGTGTCGGTCAAGGCCAGGCTGCCCGCCTTCCCTTGCTGAGCGAAGGCCAGGGTGGTTTGCAGGACATTGTCCGCGCCGGCGCGGCGCGCGGCATCGGCCAGGCGCGCGACCAGCGGCCCAACGGGCGTCCCGGCCGTAGATTCGCGCGCAGCCGCCAGGGGATCGCGGCCGGCGAACCGCAACTGCCGAACGGACAGCCGCCCCTCAAGACCCATATCGCCCTTGCCGACATGCCAGGCGCCCTGAAAGTCGGCGGGTCCGGCCAATGCGGCGCCGGCCGACAGAGCCGTCGCCCCGATTCGCGCTCGCCCGGCGGTCTTGGCAGCCGTTCCGTCGAAATCGATCCGGCCTGAGGGGCGCGCCAGAACCATGCCGCCGGACTTGACCGCTTCCCCCGTCAGGTCGACGCGGCCGGTCCAGCGATCCAACGCCTTGCCGAGCCAGACATCCACATCCGCAGCCGGTTTCGCCACGGCGATGCCGGCATCGCGACAGGCCAGCGCTGCGCCGCGCAACGGGCCGGAGAGATGTGGGCGTCCGTCCTGCATGGCAACATCCAGCATCGCCCGCAGGTCGGCCAGCCCGCATCCCTCGACGCCTCCATTCGGCATCGCCGCCGCCAGCCTGCCCCGGAAGCCCGATCGCAGATTCCCCTTCCCCTCTATCTGCATGCCGATCGAACCGGCATCGGTGTCCAGCCGCAGTCGCGCATCGCTGAGCGCCAGCAGAATGTCCGGCAGGCTGAAGGGCGCCGTGGATTTCGGGTCGCGGAATTTGTCGACCTCTCCCAGCTTCAGCACGCCATTGTGCAACGATCCCCGCATCCTGACGCCACCGGCCCGCACCGCCGCCACTTGCGGGGTCAGCCCTGTGAATGCGATGTCGACCTCCACCCAGCGCGCCGTCAAATCGGGACGAGCAGGATCGCCCAGCACGATATTCTCGATCCGCTGGGTGCGAAGGCCTATGTCCGTCAGATCATAGCTGCCCTGCACGCCACGCCGGTTGAGTTCGCGGCTGATGAAATTTTCTGCGATGGGCGCGCGCTGCGTCCACAGCGCGGCAAGGATCAGCGCCAGCGACCCCGTGCCCACTCCAAGCCAGCGGAGCCAGCCCCGGCGAATCTCCTTTTCGCCGTCTTCATCTTCCATGCTTCTGGTCAAACCCGCGTGCTCAAGTCCGTAACGCCTGCATAACGTCCGATCACTCCTAAATATCCTTGCCCGATAAATCCGCAATGAATAGCGTCCCCCTTCGCATGCGGGGGACAGGTAAGACTTTGCCGGATCAGGATTTGAAGGCTACGCACGACGGCGTCGGGCATCGCGCCCGGCTGCGCCGGAAACTGGCGGAGAGCGGCGGCGAAGCGTTGCATGATCATGAACTGATCGAATATCTGCTGGCGCTGGCCATACCCCGTCGCGACACGAAACCACTGGCAAAGGCGCTGCTGCGGGAATTCGATGGCATCGGTGGGCTGATGGCGGCTGACTGGTAGGCGATTGCCCGCATTCCCGGCATGGGCGACACCAGCATCGCCGCGATCAAGATCGTCCAGGCGACGATGCTGCGGATGCTACGCAACGAGGTGGCGGAGAAGCCGGTGCTGGCCAGCTGGCAGGCGCTGCTCGACTATCTGCGCGCCGACATGGCCTTTCTGACGGTGGAGCGGGTGCGGGTGTTGCACCTCAACAGCCGGAACATGCTGATCCGCGACGAGCATATGGGCGACGGTTCGATCGACCAGGCGGCGATTTATACCCGGGAGGTTATTCGACGGGCGATCGACCTTGGCTCGGCAGCGTTGATCCTTGTGCACAATCATCCCAGCGGATCGCCGGAACCAAGCCGTCAGGATATAGAAATCACCCGGCAGATCGCGGAAGCGGGCAAGCGGCTCAACATCGCCGTGCATGACCATATCATCATAGGGACACAGGGGCACAGCAGCCTGCGTGCGAAAGGGCTGATCTAGGGACCGTGCATCGAAGCGGCCGGGAGGGATGTCTCAGGAGGGCCGAAAACAGGCGACGCCTGGCCCGCAACGGCAACTAAGCGCCAAACCCCACCGAAAGAAACTCCGGAACCGGTCCGTTCCAGCCTTCGTCCGGACCATCGTCCACCGGTTCCGGCCGCCGCGGCCGGGCGCCATTGCCTTCCGGCCGCGCCGCACGCGGTTCTTCACGGCGGCGGTCGTCGCGGCGCTTGTCGGACTTGCGGTCGTCCTTCCGATCCCTGCCCGAGCGGCGCGGTTCCTCCTTCGCCTTTTCGGCGGGAGCAGCAGCGACCGGCGCGTCGATGGTCTCGATCTTCTGCTTGATCAGCTTCTGGATATTGTCGATCGCCTCGGCATCGTCCGACGTCACGAAGGTATAGGCTACGCCCTTCGCCCCTGCGCGGCCCGTGCGGCCGATGCGATGGACATAATCGTCGGGATGCCAGGGCGCGTCGAAATTGAACACATGGCTCACGCCCTTGATGTCCAGTCCGCGCGCCGCAACGTCGGACGCCACCAATATGTTCACCGTCCCCGCCCGGAACCGCTCCAGTTCCGCGATGCGCGCGGACTGGTCGATGTCGCCGTGAATCTCGCCCGATTTGAAGCCATGGCGCTGAAGGCTCTTGTTGAGTTCACGCACCGTGGTCTTGCGGTTGCAGAAGATCACCGCGCTCTGCACGTCCTCGGCATCCAGCATCGCGCGCAGGGCCTCCCGCTTCTTGCGCGAATCGACCTTCACAAGACGCTGGGTGATGTTGGTCGAGGCTGTGGCGGGCCGCGCCACCTCGATCGACTTGGGATTGCTGAGGAACCGGTCGGCCAGCTTCTTGATCACCGGGGGCATGGTCGCGGAGAACAGCAGCGTCTGCCGCTGGGCGGGCAGCTTGGTGCAAATCTCCTCGATGTCCGGGATGAAGCCCATGTCGAGCATCCGGTCGGCTTCGTCGATCACCAGCATGCTGCAGCCGTTGAGCAGTATCTTGCCCCGCTGGAACAGGTCCATCAGCCGCCCCGGCGTCGCGATCAGCACGTCGACGCCTTTTTCCAGGGCTTTGAGCTGGTCGCCCATCTGCACGCCGCCGATCAGCAGCGCCATGTTGAGCTTGTGATACTTCCCGTATTTCTCGAAATTCTCGGCCACTTGGGCAGCGAGTTCACGCGTCGGCTCCAGGATCAGCGATCGCGGCATCAGCGCGCGGGCGCGGCCATGGGCGAGGATGTCGATCATCGGCAGCACGAAGCTGGCGGTCTTGCCCGTTCCCGTCTGCGCGATGCCGATGATGTCCTTCATCATCAGCACGGGCGGGATCGCCTGCGCCTGAATCGGCGTGGGCGTGTCATATCCGGCCTCGGTAACGGCCTTCAATAATTCGTCGGAAAGGCCGAGATCGGCAAAAGTCATTCAGATGTCCGGGACAGGAGGCTCTCCACCGCACGAAAACGCGCGGGGAAATCGGGCGCGCCTTGCGGAAATATCGGCCTCTTGTCAAGAAAATCGCGAAGATGATGCGGTCAATCGTCCGGTTCGGCCTGCTCCAGCCGGCGGAAACCGTCGATCGCGCAACTGGCCCCGCTCCGCGCCTGCAATTCGTCGCGCCCGGAACAGAGCGAGCCGTCCTCATCGGGCTCGACATAGAATCCGGAATAGAAACCCATGCTGCTGCACCCGCGCTCCAGCCTTGCGCGATAGCGGTGATTATCAGCCAGCAGCAGATCTATGGCATTGTCCATCACTATGCTTGCCGACCGAATCGATCGCAGCGCGATGCAGCGCGGCCCCTTCTTCTCCTTCCAGTCATTCCGCGCCTCCGGCGTGGGACGCGTGGGCGCACGCCCCTTCCTTGCCATCGGCACGCGGATGATGACACGCTGCTCGATCGTCAGTTGCGCCCATTGCACGGGCTCGGCGGCTGACGCGGACAACAGCAGCAGGACGGAATGAAACAAGTCGAACCCCTTTTGGGACGCGGACGCTATGGGCCAAAGGTTGAACCGTCGATGAATTCCAAGGCATAGGACAGTCCCATGATAGGACAAGATGTTATCGCCCGATTCACGGCCCTGCTGGGGGAAAAGCGCGTCGTGACCGATGCGGACGACATCGCCCCGTGGGTCAGCGACTGGCGCGGACGCTATCACGGCGCTGCCGCCGCCATTCTTCAGCCGGAATCGACCGGCCAGGTCGCCGCCGCGGTCCGCCTTGCCGCCGATCTTGGCGTGCCGCTGGTGCCGCAGGGTGGCAATACTTCCATGGTGGGCGGCGCCACGCCCCCGGCGGACGGTTCTGCGCTGATCCTGTCGCTCCGCCGGATGAACCATATCCGCAACCTGTCTCCGCACGACAATCTTGCCGTCTGCGAAGCGGGGGTCATCCTCTCCAACCTCCACGATGCCGCCGCCGCCGTTGGCCGCCGCTTTCCACTGAGCCTTGGGGCCAAGGGTTCGGCCACCATCGGCGGGCTCATCTCCACCAATGCCGGCGGAACCCAGGTGCTGCGCCACGGCACGATGCGGGCGCTGGTCGAGGGGATTGAGGCTGTCCTGCCGGACGGCGGCATCTTCCATGGCCTGGATGCCCTCAAGAAGGACAATCGCGGCTATGACATCAAGCAATTGCTGATCGGCGCCGAAGGGACTTTGGGAATCGTCACCGCCGCCGCGCTGCGCTTGGTGCCAGCCATTGCGGCCCGCGCCGTCGGCTGGATCGGCGTCTCCTCCCCTGCCGATGCGCTTGCCCTGCTCCGGCTTTGCGAAGCCCATCTGGGTGACAGCGTCGAAGGGTTCGAGGTGATCGCGGACGACGGCTTGGGCCATGTCCTGTCGCATGTTCCCGGCACCCGCTGCCCGATTGCAACGCGCACGCCCTGGCATGTGCTGGTGGAGGTCGACCATGGCGACCCGCGCGATCCGACGCCCGCCGACCGGCTGGAGAGCGCGCTGGCCGATGCGTTGGAACAGGGCCTCGCCGTCGACGCCGCCATCGCCGCCAATGAAGCGCAGGCGGAAGCCTTCTGGCGCATCCGCGAATCGCTCTCCGAATCCGAGCGGGCGCAGGGACCGGCGCTGCAATATGACATCAGCGTGCCGGTTGCGCGGATGCCCGCCTTCATGATCGAAGCCGCGGCAGCGGCGGAAAGGGCCTTTCCCGGCACCACCGCCTCCTCCTTCGGTCATCTGGGGGACGGCAACGTCCATTTCCATGTCCGCGCGCCCAGGGGCACGACCGACGGTCCGGCATGGATCGCGGCGGAGGGTCAGGCGATCAACAGCTTCGTCCATGATGCGGTGGTCGCGGCAGGCGGCTCCATCTCCGCCGAACATGGCATCGGCCAGATGAAGCGCGCCGAACTCGGCCGCCTCTCCAGCCCCGCGCGCCTCCACGCCCTGCGCGCGGTCAAGGCCGCATTCGATCCGCAGGGCATCATGAATCCGGACAAGCTGATCCCCCGTCCGGAGGAAGGCTGAAGCCAGCCCCGGCCGCAGCACCGGGCATCGACAAAGCGATTGCCTCCCGCGTCCAAGGGCTTTATCCCCCTCGGCCCAGTATCAGGCTAGCGGCGCAAGGGAAAATGCGCCGCTTTTTGTTGGAAATGGACTAGCACATCATGGCAAGCGCGCCCGCGAACGGCCTTCCCGTCTTCTACAACGATCTCATTCCGCTGAGCAGCGTCGATCACGCCGCCTGGCGGAGCCGCACCGTCGATTCGGCGCCGTTCCTGACGACCCAGCACGCCATTCCGCTGACCGTGGACGAATTCGTCGCCGCCCAGCGCTTCGTGCCGATCATCTTCTCCGCCGGGGACGAGCCCGTTCCTCTGGCGCTGATGGGCCTCAACGAAGGCGTCAATACCTTCCTCGACGATGATGGCAAGCTGCGTGGCCCGGCCTATGTCCCCGCCTATGTCCGCCGCTATCCCTGGATGCTGGCGAAGTTGCGCCCCGACAGCGACGAACTCTCGCTCTGCTTCGATCCGACCAGCGACGCGCTCGGTACGTTCGAGGAGGGCCAGCCGCTGTTCGAAGACGGCAAGCCCAGCGAACTGACGCAGGGCGTGCTCAAATTCTGCGAGGATTTCGAACAGGCAGCGGCGCGTACCGGCCAGTTCATGAAGGATCTGAAGGATCTCGACCTGCTGATGGACGGCGAAGTCGCCATCCAGGTGCCCGGCAATGACCAACCCTTCGTCTATCGCGGCTTCCGCATGGTGAACGAGGAAAAGCTGCGCGACATGCGCGGCGACCAGCTTCGCAAGATCAGCCAGAACGGCATGCTGCCGCTCATTTACGCGCATCTCTTCTCGCTGCAGCTCATGCGGGAACTGTTCGAGGCGCAGGTTTCGCAGGGCAAGGGCCCAATCGCCGTCCCGGCGGCGCCCCAGACAGCGGATGCCCAACCGAATTAAGCATTCATGACAGATATCTAAGGAAAAAGGTTGCGCGGTGCCACTTGAAACTCCGCGCGGCTTTCTCTATTTACTGAACATACGGCGCACCTGCCCCCCTTTCGGGTGTGTCGTATGGGCGCCTCCCCCTTTGGAGGCGTCTCCTCCCTGAACCTTGGCCACCCCATGCGAATCGCATGGGGTGGTTTTTTATTGGCTGAAGGAAATGGCGCGGGTTTCCCTTGACGACGCCGACGCGCCCTCCTAAAGGCGGCTCCCTACTCGCCGCCCAGCGCGGCCTGTGGCCCCTTCGTCTAGCGGTCAGGACGCGGCCCTCTCACGGCTGAAACACGGGTTCGATTCCCGTAGGGGTCACCAAAATCCTCTCCCAGAGGGTTTCAGAAGATGCCACAAGTGGCTGATTTCTGCGGGTTTTTCGTGGTATAGGTATCCCATACGGAGCGGCTTCGTGCCACCGGATACCACCGTCCTGATGGTATATCTGATGGTAGCGCGGTCCTCCCCTCACAGGAGATACCATCATGGCGCTCACCGCTGTTTCGATCAAAAACGCCAAGGGTCGGGAAAGGCCCTATAAACTCACCGATAGCGATGGCCTGTTCCTCTACGTGACGCCCAACGGTGGGCGCTACTGGCGGATGAACTACCGCTATCTCGGCAAGCAAAAGACGCTGGCGTTCGGTGTTTATCCCGACACCGGCCTTGCCGACGCCCGCGAGCAGCGCGACGCTGCCCGCAGGGTGTTGGCGAAGGGCGACGACCCCGCCGAGAGGGCCAAGCTGGATCGGCTCGCCGCCACCATCGCCGCCGCCAATAGCTTCAAGGCGGTCGCCGATGAGTGGCTGGTGAAGGTGGAGCGCGAAGGCCGCTCCGCCGTCACGATGACGAAACTGCGCTGGCTGCTGGACTTCATCAATACGTCGCTCGGCAAGCGTCCGATCACCTCCATCACCGCGCAGGAGGTGTTGACGATGCTCCGGAAGATGGAGGGCAAAGGCAAGTATGAGACGGCCAAGCGGCTGCGCAGCACATGCAGCCAGATATTCCGCTACGCCATCGCCACGGCCCGCGCAGAGCGCGACGTTGCGGCGGACCTGCGGGGCGCATTGATCGCTCCTCAGCCTGTCCACCGCGCCGCGATCACCAACGCGGACAATGCGGGTGGGCTGCTGCGGGCAATCGAGGCGTTCGAGGGCTTCGCCAATACCAAGGCGGCGCTGCAATTGCTGCCCCATGTGTTCGTTCGCCCCGGCGAGCTACGCCATGCCGAATGGTCCGACTTCGATTTCGACAAGGCGCTTTGGACGATCCCGCCGCGCAAGACCAAGATGCGGCGGGCACATACCATTCCCCTCTCCCGGCAGGCATTGGCGATCCTCGCCACGATCGAGCATGACGCAGACTATAGCTCCTACCTGTTCCCGTCGCTGCGTTCGACGGATCGGCCCATGTCGGAGAACACCATCAACGCGGCCTTGCGGCGCATGGGCTTCGCGCAGGATGAAATGACCGGCCATGGGTTTCGGGCGATGGCGGCGACGTTGCTCAACGAAATGGGACTATGGCATCCCGACGCGATCGAGCGCCAGCTTGCCCATTGCGACAATAATGCGGTGCGTCGCGCTTACACGCGCGGCGAATATTGGGATGAGCGTGTGCGCATGATGCAGCACTGGTCCGACCATCTCGATTTCCTGCGCGACGGGCAGAAGGTCGTCACCGGCAAGTTCGGGAAGACGAAGAAGCAAGCCGCCTGATAGCTTCGCCGTGCCCTCGACACTGACAACGAGGGCACGGCGATAGCGCGCATCAGACGGTCCCGTCCTCCCGGTAAGTCGCCGGATCAGCGATCCAGCGATTGACGGCGGACTCCCGCCATCCGGCGCCGTGAACGCTGATAGGAAGCTGGCGCGGGAACGTCCCATCCGCGATCTTGCGATAGAGGGTGGAACGGGAAAGCCCGGTGCGGGCCAGAACGGTTTTCATTCTGATAATACGATCACTGTTGTTCATGGGGCAGTCTCTTCACGTCAGGATGTTGCACGCGCCCCCGCCCAAGAGCATTGGATGCCTCGCTGTCCCGGACAAGAGGCGTTACGGGGCCAGTGGGGACCAGTCGGGTTTGGCGCGGGTGGGCATTGGCGGTGAACGACGGCCAGCGGCGTCCAAGGGCGTTTCACGGCGTAGCGCTGTCGCAAAGCATGCCCGCCGTAGAATTTTTCCCATTGCGTCCCGAATAACGCGCCGCTCAGCGCCTAATGCCGCTTTGCGCGGCATTGCATCGGTCAGGTCGAATCGTTCATGGCTTCGCTCCAAATCTTGGACCTGCCCGCCAGAGGCCCACGCTGCGCCAGACGATGCCGCGTCGCAAGGGGTGGGGCACTGTAGTGCCGATCGGGGGCATTTCAGTGCCGGTTGCGTCGATATCGGCGCTACAGGCGCGTTGAACCATAACGCTATGTGTTATATATGACGCCAAGAACAGGAGAGCCGCCATCCCACGTATCTTCAAGAATGGCTGGTTCGAGCGTTTCGCGCGGAAGGAGCGGATTGCCGATTCGGCGCTGCGCGATGCCGTAGAGCGCGCGGAAAGCGGGCTGGTGGACGCCGACCTTGGCGGCGGCGTCATCAAGCAGCGCGTGGCGCGGCCGGGAAAGGGCAAGTCGGGCGGCTATCGCACGCTGATCCTGTTCCGGCAGGGCGACCGGGCGATATTCGCGTTCGGTTTCGCCAAGAGCGCGCAGGCAAACATATCGAAGGCCGACCTCGCCTTGTTGCGCAATGCGGCCGCCGAGGCGCTGGAATGAAGCGACGAGGAACTGGACCGGCTGGTGGCGTCGGAAACGCTGGTGGAGATCGACGATGGGAACGACGGTGAAGGATAAGGGCTATCGCAGCGAGATTGCGGGCGCGATCCACGAGATGATGAGCGACGCGCACGACGCGGGCGTGGTGTCGCGCGCGACGCTGCGCACCTTTGACGAGGCGTGTCTTGCCCCCGCCCCGGCGCTGGCAGGCGACGAAATCCGCGCTATTCGCGAGCGCGAGCATGTCTCGCAGCCGGTGTTTGCCGCCTATCTCAACGTCTCGCGCAATCTGGTGTCGGATTGGGAACGGGGCGTGAAGCGCCCCGGTGGGCCTGCCCTCCGGCTGCTGTCGATTATCCAACGCAAGGGGTTGCGGGCGGTCGCGTAGGAAGCACTTGATTATCGGTCCTTGGTTCAAAAGAGATAGTCTGGTTTTGGCCTGATCCGAGCCTTTGCCGACGCGCCTGCTTAGAGATACAGGCTTTCGCCGCCCAGTTGAGATGATGCGATGTTCCCGGAAGATTTCAAGACCACCCGCCTTGCTCTGCGTCCGATTAGTGCGGAAGACGTTCAAGCAATTTTCGACGGCTACGGCCAAGATCGGGAGGTCACTCAATATCTCACATGGCGGCCCCATCAGTCGATCGCCGATACTCATAGCTTTGTGCAGATGTGTCTACGAGCGGAAACCTCTCGCACTTATATGATCGTTCTCGAAGCAACCGGAAACGTCATCGGCGTCTTCGATCTCCGCAAAACCGGTCAATTCAAGCTGGAGTTTGGCTATGCGCTTGCGCGGGAACACTGGGGACAGGGCTTGATGACTGAAGCGCTTGTCGAGGTGGTAAACTGGGCTCTCCGGCAGTCCGACATATGGCGAATCGGTGCTGCCGTGGACGTTGATAACGTAGGTTCGATCCGGGTCATGGAGAAGGCGGGCCTTCAACGCGAGGGCATTCTCCGAAGATGGCTCGTCCACCCGAACACCGGCGATGCCCCTCGGGACTGCGTTATCTTCTCAAAGACCCGTTAGTGGCCCGCTCCGGAAATCGGTTGCCAAGGCCAGTACGTCTGACAGTGGTCGACTGCTGACGAGCAGTTCCGGCGGACGCCAGCGCTTCCGACGGGTAATAGCGGTAGTCCCCTTTTATACAGTCTTGCCTTGCTCGTTCTCGCGGCGCTCGACCTCGCGTTCCAGCACCTCGCGGATGAAGGCGGCGCGACGCTGCCGTCCCACCAGCTTGTCGATCCGTTCGCCAAGACCTTCGGGCAAGCGGACATTGGTTGATTTCACATTGAGCGGCGGCCTTCCCATCCTGTCGTCGTAACCACGCATCATGCCCTTTCAATCGGAAGCCGATTAAGCGGTGCCGGTTATTGAATATTTCCTGCCGTTGATGCTATAAGCGGTGCCGTTTAGTCTTTCCGGGGCAGAGTGATCGCTTCGGGACGGCCGGAATGAAGGCAGGTCAATGGCTTCACGGAAAAGTGCTCCGGGTGATTCGATAGGCGGTACGTCGCGCCGCGACGTGCTGCGCTGCATGGCGGCTGCTCCGGTCGCGGTGCCGGTGATCGCCTCGCCCTGGGCGAAGGCGCTGGCGACATTGCACGACCGCTACGAGGACGCGCCCGCCCTGCTGCGCCGCAGCCGGGAGGGACGCCGGATAAGCCGCGACCGCTTCCACAGCGCGGAAATCGCCTTCATGGGCATCGAGGCGGGGTTCTTCGCCGATCCCCGTCATATCCGCACGACGCTGCATCAGGCGGGAGCCGTCGCCAAGCTGGCCTTGTGCGCGCATCTGCTGGACGTGGGCTTTGCCGACGAGTGGAACGCCGAACATATCCGGCAGGACATCACCAAGGCGCTCGCCTATGCCAATGCGACGGGGTTCGGGCATGATTGCCCGGAGACGGCGCGGCTGGCGGTCATCCTCTCGCCTTACTGGAAATGGGGCTATCCCCATTTGATCGGCGATCCACCGATGGATGACGGCGGGTTCACACATGATCGGGTCCGCGCTCTCATCCGCGCCTTGTTGGCTCGCGTGGCGGACGTGACCGGCCATCCGCGTCCGAAGGGATGCGAAGGCTTCGGTCGGGAGGCGCGGTCATGATGCTGCGCACCGACGCCGATCACTTGCCCGCCCCGATCCGGGAGGAACTGCTGCACGTCACGACGATATTATTCGAGGCGTTTGCCGAGACGACAAAGGGCAGATGCTCCGAACATTATCGGGCGGGCCGTATTCTTGCGCTGATCCTGCACGGTCCTCATGCCGAGCAGGATTGGGAGCATGTCGTGCCGGGAGAAGCGTTCCGGTTGCTGGCGATCGTCAACTATCCCCGGCTCGCGCGCAGCGAACGCGACTGGCGGCTGGTGCGTGACCGTCTGCGCCGCGCATGGGAGTTCGGCGAGATCGCACGACCTGTGCGCCTTTCCGTCGAATGCCTCGAACGAGTCAACCATGCGCTTGTCGAGGGCGTTCCCCATTTCGTCACCGTCGCTGAACGAGGAATCGCGCTCTACCAGATGGAGGGGTTGCGCCTCAAAACGCCGCGTCACCTGCCCGCGTGGGAACGGGCCGTTCGTGGCAGCGCGGGGTATCTGCGCTGGCATAAGAGCGGCAGCGATTTTCTCGCTGGCGCGGCCTTCTATCGGGATCAGGGTAACTGGCCGATGGCGGCGCTGTTGCTGCATCAGGCGTGCGAGCATTTCTATCTGTGCGTGCTGTGGTCGCTCACCCTTCACGGCCCGCGCACCCACGCACTGGACGAACTGCGCGAAGCCGCCGAGGCGCTGGATAGCAACCTGATCGCGACGTGGCCAAGGGCAACCCGGTTCGAGCGTCGCGCCTTCGGTTGTATCCGTCGTGCCTATATCGAGGCCCGTTACGGACGCTCCTACAGGATTTCGCCACAGGAATTGACGTGGGCGTTCGGGCGCGTCGAGATATTGCAGGAATCGACGGTCCGGGCGTGCGCCGATTACCAAGCGGCGCTGATCGCGGTCACGTCAGCCCCCATGCTTGCGGCACCCACAGACGCGGCTACAACGGTTACGCTTCCACAGCCCCTCCAACGCGCCACCATGCTCCAACGGACGTGGTGGATCGCCCGCCGTACCGCGCCGTCGCGGGTTCGCTGGAACCGGCTCATTCGCGTTCGCCGGTTCTGGCGTTCGCAGAGGTTCGCGCAGTGGGCCGAGCGTCTGTCCCTCGCGATGATCGGCCTGTGCCTACTTCTGGCCGGTGCGGAGGCGGCGCTATGGAGGGCGGGCACGATCTATTCCGCGCAGACCGTTCGCTCGGAACCCGCAGACCCTTCCGCCGTGCTGGACTTCGATGTGCGCGCGGACACGGTATTGGGAGCGGTAGGAGATATTGCGAACCGCGCGGGCTACCGGATCAAGGCCAACGAGGACATTTGGGCCGTGCGCTGGACCGGGGCCTATCGCGCCAAGGCGACGACCTTCGACGCTTTGGCGGACGTCCTGTACGGCTCCGGTCTTTGCCCCGCGATCCGGGGCGACACCATCACCGTGCGCTATTGCGACAAGAGCCGTCCACCAAGGGTCGTCTCGATCGGATATCAGACCATGCCGGACGGCACCGTGCGCATGGAAGTGCCGCGCTAACCGCTCCCCTGCTCCGCCTCGAACGCGCGCTTGCCCTTGCGCTTCCAGACGGCAAGCGCGTTGGCCCGTTCGTCGCCACGCAGCCGATCGGCCACGGTGAGGAACGCGCCGTAGAGCGTGGCGCGATCGTCGTCAGTGAGATTGACCAGCCCCGCCTTGATGACGAGGCCACCCAGTTCGATCAGATGCCGCGTGCGTTCGCGGCGTGCAACGGCCCAATCCCGCATGTCGGTTCGCGCCTTTCGCGCTTCAAGCCGATGCCGCGCCGCCGTCGAGCGGGAGAGTGCCGCTCGAATCCCGTTCAGGTCCGCCCGCAGGCTTGCCGCCTTTGCCGAGAAAGAAGGCCGCGCCCGCCTTGCGCCAGCCCTCCTGTGTCGCGGCGTCCTTCACCGTGGCGGCGTGGAGCAGCGCCCCAGCGAGTATGTCAGCGTCGAGCGTATCGGCACCCGTCGCGGCCACCAGTTCGCCAAGCTGATGCACGCGCCGTTCCTTGAGCGCCTTCGCCTTGTCGGCCAGCGCCTTGAGTTCCGAATCGAAATCCCGTGGTTTACGCATCGCAAAGTCTTTCATTGAGTGGTGATGCGGCGATGATAAGATGAACCCGCCCGTAGTGCAGTAGAGTCGCCGGGACAGTCTGACACCGCCTAGTCCCGTCCGAGAAATTTTCGAGAAGGGCGCGCTTATACGTCGTGCCGACGTGCGCTTAGTGGCGTAGATGGACGATCGCTATGGCGATCTACCATTTCTCCGTTCAGGTCATTGGCCGCGCGCAAGGGCGCAGCGCCGTCGCGGCAGCGGCCTATCGCGCGGCCGAACGCCTGCACGACGAGCGGCTGGATCGCGACCATGACTTCACCCACAAGGCAGGCGTCGTCCATTCCGAAATCCTCCTGCCCGAAGGTGCGCCCGAACGCTTCGCCGATCGGGAGAAACTTTGGAACGAGGTCGAGGCAACCGAGAAGCGCAAGGACGCGCAGCTATCCCGCGAGGTCGAGTTCGCCATTCCGCGCGAGATAAACCAGCAGCAGGGCGTCGCGCTGGCACAGGATTTCGTGCGCGCCGAGTTTGTCGATCGCGGCATGATCGCGGACCTCAATGTGCATTGGGATGTTGGCGCGGACGGGCTGGGGAAGCCGCACGCCCATGTCATGCTCACGATGAGGGAGATTGGGCGCGAAGGGAGCGAGGAAGGTTTCGGGCAGAAAGTCCGCGACTGGAACAGGACCGAGCTTGTCGAGCAATGGCGCGAACGCTGGGCCGATCATGTCAACGCCCGCCTTGCCGAACTGGATATTGATGCCCGCATAGATCACCGATCCTTGGAGGCGCAGGGCATCGACCTTGAATCGCAAGACAAGATCGGCCCCGCAGCTTCGCGCATGGGCGAGCGCGGGCTTGAGTCCGAGCGGATCGAGGATCACCGCGAGATCGCGCAGCGGAACGGCGAACGCATCATTGCCAATCCATCCTTGGCGCTTGATGCCATCACCCACCAGCAGGCGACATTCACCAAGCGCGACGTGGCGATGTTCATTCATCGGCACACGGACGGAAAGGACCAATATGACCGGGCGATGAGCGCCGTTCGCGCTTCGCCCGAACTTGTCGCCTTGGGCAAGGACGGGCGCGGCGATGACAGGTTCACCAGCCGCGACATGATCGAAACCGAGCAACGGTTGCAGCGCGCCAGCGAGTTGATGGCCGAGCAGGAACGGCATCGCGTGGACGAGAAGGACCGCGCCGCCGCACTGGCAATCGCGGAGGGGCGCGGGTTGGAGTTGACCGGCGAGCAGCGCGCGGCGTTCGACCATGTGACCGGCGAGCGGGGCTTGAGCGTCGTCGTCGGCTACGCGGGCACCGGCAAGAGCGCGATGCTTGGCGTTGCGCGGGAAGCATGGGAGCGCGCTGGGTTCGAGGTGCGGGGCGCGGCGTTGTCGGGCATCGCCGCCGAAGGACTTGAGAACGGCTCGGGCATCGCGTCGCGCACCATCGCCAGCATGGAGCATGGTTGGGCGCAGGGGCGCGATATGCTTACCGCCCGCGACGTGCTGGTGATCGACGAGGCCGGCATGGTCGGCACGCGCCAGATGGAGCGCGTGCTGTCCCATGCCGCCGAGGCCGGGGCCAAGATCGTCTTGGTCGGCGACCCGCAGCAATTACAATCGATCGAGGCAGGCGCGGCGTTCCGCGCGATCCACGAACGGCATGGCGGCGTCGAGATCACCGAGGTTCGCCGGCAGGTTCACGACTGGCAGCGCGACGCCACCCGGCAGCTCGCCACCGGCCGCACCGGCGAGGCGATCCGGGCCTATGCCGATCATGGCATGGTCCACGCCGCCGAGACGCGCGAGCAAGCACGGAGCGAGCTTGTCGAGCGCTGGGATCGCGAACGCATCGCCGCGCCCGATCAGACCCGCATCATTCTCACCCACACAAATGACGAGGTGCGCGAACTCAACGAGGCGGCGCGCGACCGGATGCACGCGAGCAACGAGCTAGGCGACGATGTGCGGATGAAAACCGAACGTGGCGACCGCACGTTTGCAAGCGGCGACCGCATCATGTTCCTGAAGAACGAGCGCGGGCTTGGGGTGAAGAACGGCACCTTGGGCACCATCGAGCGGATCAATACGCAGGATATCGCCGTCCGCACCGATGACGGTCGCAGCGTCGCGTTCGACACCAGGGACTATACCCATGTGGATCATGGCTATGCCGCCACGATCCACAAGGCGCAGGGCATGACGGTGGACCGTGCCCATGTCCTTGCCACGCCGGGCATGGATCGCCACGGCTCCTATGTCGGCATGACGCGCCACCGCGACGGCTTGGCCCTTCATTACGGCCGCGACGACTTCAAGGACGAGTCCCCTCTTGTCCGCACCCTGTCCCGCGAGCGCGCCAAGGATATGGCGAGCGACTATGAGCGCCGCGATCCCACGCAGCAATTTGCCGAACGGCGCGACATCACGTTCGGCGATCGAATCGCCGAGATCGTGAAGGCTGTGCCCGAGAAGGCGCGCGGCATGTTCGATGGATTGCGCCTTGCCATCGGCGGGCAGGAGCGGGGCGCATCGGCCGCGCCAGAGCGATCGCGCGGCATCTTCGCCGACTTCCAGCCACCCGCGTCTGTTGCCGATCCGGCCAAGGCGGCCCAGGCCGAGCGGGAGCATATGCGGCAGCTTGCCGTCCAGCGCCACGCCCGCGCTGTCGCGGACATTTGGAAGATGCAGGACAAGGGATTGCCCGTCCTGCCCCACCAGCGCGCCGAACTCGACAAGGCCCGCGAGGCAATGAACCAGACCGGCAAGCACGCCGCACAGGACATGGAGCAGGCTTATAGCCGCAATCCGGCCTTGGCATCCGATGCGGCGGGCGGCCGTGTCCGGCAAGCCATGCGCGCCATGCAGCTTGAGGCGGAAATCCGTACCGATCCCGGCAAGCGCGCTGACAGGTTCGTTGAGGGCTGGCAGCAGTTCGGCCAGCGCCGCGAGGAACTCCAGCGCGACGGCGATTTCCGGGGCGCGCGCAAAGTATCCGAGCACATGGCGGGCATGGTGAAAAGCCTTGAGCGCGACGCCCAGGTGGAATCCTTGCTGCGCGGGCGCAAGCAGGAGCTTGGCATTTCCTTCGAGACGGGCCGGCAGCTTTCCCACGATCTTTCCAGCAGCGTCGGCATCGAAATGGGCCGCAGCCATGATCACGGCCTTAGCAGATAGGAGACAGAAACATGGACACCAACTTGCCGTCCCTTGCGCCCGAAGCTGACCCGGCCGCACACGCCTTCGCACGGCTCGCCGAGAAGGTGGACTTGCTGGAGGCGGCCATCGCCGGGCTTGCCGCCAAGCGGGAAGCCGCGCCCGACTATAGCGAGACGCTTGGCGAGATCGCCGTCCTTCTCCAGAAGGTGCGCGAGGCGATCAACACGCTCGCGCGCCGTCCCGCGATGACGCTCACTCCCGATGCGATGGCCGAGCAGATCGCGGCGGCCGGCAAGACGGCGCGCGCGGAGGATAGCGCGGCCATCGGACAGGCACGCGACCGGATCAACAAGGCGGCCGCCCGGCTGGAATATCTTGCGGGCACCATCGCCACCGCCCGCGAGCAGCGTCGCCACCGCCTATGGGCGGCGGGTATCGGCGTGCTCGCGGGGATGCTGGCCTGGTCAATCCTTCCCGGCGTGACCTTGCGCGCCATGCCACAGAGCTGGCACATGCCCGAAAGCATGGCCGCCCATATCATCGGCGAGCCGACATTGTGGGACGCGGGAACGCGGCTGCTGCGAGCCGATAGCCAGCAGGATTGGAACACGCTCACAGAAGCCGCCACGATACTGCGCGACAATCGGGAGGCGATCGAGAAATGCCAGGCGCCCGCCGGGAAGGCAAAGAAGCCCGTGCACTGCACCGTCGAGATCAGGCCCGCGTCATAGTCCCGCGAGCCTTCCGGAGGCGCGCCGCTTCGTCCCATAGAGGATACGCGGCGACAAGCGCAGCCGCATGCCGTCGAGCAGCGCGTGTGAGCCAGGAGCGATCGAGCATCGCCGGTTTCCTGACGGAGAGACCGATCTGCGCATCATGAGCGAGGTCGCCGGCAGGAATGTCGTGTTGTTCTCCTGCGTTGACCGGCCCGATGACAAATTGCTGCGGCTTCTGTTCGCCGCCGATACCCTGCGCGAACTTGACGCGCTCAGGGTAGGCCTTGTCGCGCTCAATGTCGCTGATGGCGGGATGGATACGCATGAATGTCGCGCGACCGCTCATCATCGGTCCCGACAGGGAGAGCGAGCAATGGGTGGCGCAGGTCGCGGCCGGCGCCGATGCCCCTTTCGTCGTGTGCGAGAAGGAGCGCTCAGGCGACTGTGAGGTGCGGATCGCGAATCCGAGGATGGAGGCGTTTCGGGATCGTCAGCCCGTGCTTGTCGATGACATCGCCTCGTCGGGCCGCACACTGGCGGTTGCCGCGAAGCAACTCGTCGACCTCGGCTTCGCAGCGCCGGACTGTGTTGTCGTCCATTCGCTTTTCGCAGCCACCGCATATCAGGCGTCGGGGATCGGCCCCAAAACCTTCATCTCCCGAACTCCGTCGATGACGACGCCTAGGCAATAAGCGCGGACTGGTGGAGCTGCCCGATCGGCAACGGCTCAACCTGTTCGTTCGCCGCGCTGCGCGACCGGCACAAGTCTATCGGGCCTGTCCGGGACCGATGAAGCTCGTCTCCAATGACGCCAAGCATTCAGCGGCAACTGACCCGGCTGACGTGACACGGGCGCGCCGATCTCGGGATGCGATCTTCCGTTGTCATGCCATTGTCCCGATCGTCTTTCGGAAGCGGCTGAGGGCGATGCCGAAGAAAACCGCGCCGATGACGATGATGGCGAGGAATTGCGGCCAGACGACGTCGAGGCCGGCACCGCGATAGAGGATCGCCTGCGCCATCTTCACGAAATGCGTCGTCGGCGCCGCGAGCATCAGGATCTGGACGATTTCCGGCATGCTTTCACGCGGTGTCATGCCGCCGGAAAGCAGCATGAGCGGCAGCAGGATGAGCATCAGCAGGAGCCCGAATTGCGGCATGGAACGGGCGAGCGTGCCCATGAAGATACCCATGGATGTCGTTGCGAAAAGATGCAGGCCGGCGCCGACGAGAAACAGGGGAATCGAGCCTTCGATCGGCACGCCCAAAGCCCCCTGGACGACGGTGTAGAGGGAGAAGGCGCAAGCGATGAGAACGACGAGTCCCATCGCCCAGACCTTGCTCGCCATGATCTCGAAGGGCGTCACCGGCATGACCAGCAGATGTTCGATCGTGCCATGCTCCCGTTCGCGGATCAGCGCGGCGCCGGTCAGCACGATCGACAGCATGGTGACATTGTTGATGATCTCCATCACCGCGCCGAACCAGCTTTGCGCAAGGGTCGGATTGAACCGGGCGCGCAGGGCCAGATCCACGGGCGGCGCGGCGCTCGCGCGCGTGCCGGCCATGAACTCGGCGGTCTCGGTCTGGACGATCTGCTGGATATAGCCGCCGCCGGTGAACGCCTGGCTCATGCGGGTCGCATCGACGTTGAGCTGGATCGTGGGCTGACGATGGGCAAGGATGTCCCGTTGAAAATTGGGAGGCAGATCGAGAGAAAAGGTATAGGAGCCCGCATCGAGGCCGGAGTCTATCTGATCCAGTCCGACCATCGCCGGGCGCGAAAAATAAGGAGGATAGAAGGCGCTGGAGATGCGGGTCGAGAGTGGCGACTGGTCTTCGTCGACGATCGCGATGGCGGCCTTGTGCAGCGTCTCGGGTATGCCGGAGGCAGCGATGTAGATGCTGAACGAGAAGGCGTAGAGGATCAGGAACAGCATCATCGGATCGCGCCAGAGGCTGCGCAGTTCCTTGACGCCGAGATTGAGGATGTTGGACAGCTGCCGCATTTCAGCGCTCCTGCTTTCTGAGCAGCACGACGCAGGCGCCCAGAATGACGGGGAAAGCGATTGCCAGCGCGACGAGCGGCGAAAGCAGATCGGTAAGGCCGAGCCCCTTTGAGAAAACGCCCCGGCAGATGGTGATGAAATGGGTCGCGGGAAATACCCGGCCGACCACCGCGCCCGCCCCTTCCAGCGACGAGACCGGATTGATGAGGCCGGAGAACTGGACAGCGGGCAGGATCGTGCCGACGGCTGTGGCGAACATCGCCGCGATCTGGCTGCGCATGAACACCGAAAAGAGGAGTCCCAGCGCCGTGGACGAAAGCGTGAACAGAAACGCCCCCAGCGTCATGGTCAGCACGCTTCCGGTGATCGCCACCCGGAAGACGAAGAGCGACAGCAGCACTAGGAGTACATAATTCAGCATGGCGAGCGCGACATAGGGTAGCTGCTTGCCGAGAAGAAATTCGGCGCGTCCGATCGGGGTCACATAGAAGTTGATGATCGAGCCCAGCTCCTTCTCGCGCACCACGCTCAAGGCGGTCAGCATGGCGGGCAGCAGGAGCAGCAAGACGGGGATCATGGCCGGCACAATGGCGACCAGGCTTTTGACGTCAGGGTTGTAGCGATAGCGGATCTCGATATTGACCAGTCCGACTGCGGGCCGCACGCCCAGTTCCTGCACGCTCATCTCGCTCAGCCATTGGGCGTGAAGCGCCTGGACATAGCCCTGGACGGTTTCGGCGCGCGACGGCATGGCGCCGTCGATCCACACGCCGACCTGCACCGGAACGCCGCGGCGAAGATCACGGGCGAAGTTCGGCGGCAGCTCGAGAGCCACGCTGAGCTCGCCGGAACGCATCCGCCGGTCGAGCTGCGCATAATCGGTGATGGGCGGTCGCTCGATGAAATAGCGCGAGCCGGCCAGGTTGAGCGTGTAGTTCTGGCTGGTCGTCGTCCCGTCCCGGTCGAGTACGGCGAAAGGCAGGTTCTGGACGTCCATGCTGATGCCGTAGCCGGTGATGAACATCAGGATGACGCTGCCGAGCAGCGCCAGAAGGCCGCGGATCGGATCGCGCTGCAGCTCAAGCTGCTCGCGCCGCGTATAGGCGAGCATGCGCCGGATCGAGAAGAAGCGCGAGAAGCCGGCTCTGTGCGATGCCGAGGTTTCGTCCGGCGTCGGCGCGGTCGCAGGATCTGCCCGGACCCCGGCGAGGGCGGCGCCCTCGCCCGGGCTGTCTCCAGACGCGTCATCGAGATAGGCGATGAAGGCCTGTTCCAGATTCTGGGCCTTTCGCGTCTCGACGATATGCGCCGGCGTGTCGCTGACCAGGACCTTGCCGGCGTGCATCAGCGAGATCCGGTCGCACCGCGCGGCCTCGTTCATGAAATGGGTGGAGATGAAGATCGTGACCTTGTCGTTGCGCGAGAGGTCGATCATCATCTGCCAGAACTGGTCGCGCGCGATCGGGTCGACGCCTGACGTCGGCTCGTCGAGGATCAGCATCTCTGGCTTGTGGATCATCGCGACCGCCAGACTGAGACGCTGACGCTGGCCGAGCGGCAGCGCGTCGGGCAATGCGTCCATGATGCCGGTCAGGCCGAACCGCGCCGCCATCTCGTCGATCCGCGCCGGCGCCTCTTCGGGGGGCACATGGAACAGCTTGGCGTGAAGCTCGAGATTCTGGCGGACGGTCAGTTCGGAATAAAGCGAAAAGGCCTGGGACATGTAGCCGACACGGCTGCGCGTGGCGATGTCGCGGCTGTCGACTTCCTGCCCGAACAGCCAGGCCTGGCCCTCGCTGGCGGCGAGCAGGCCGGTCAGCATCTTCATGGTGGTGGACTTGCCGCAGCCGTTGGAGCCGAGGAACCCGAATATCTCTCCGCGTTCGATACGGAAATCGACATGGTCGACGGCGGTGAAGTCGCCGAAGCGCATCGTGAGGCCGCTGGCTTCGATCGCGATGTCGGTATCGCCATCGTCGCGAGGTGGAACGGTTACGGGCTTGTGGCCACGCCGGCGTTCTTCCGGGAGAAGGGCGATGAACGCCTCCTCAAGGTTCCTCGTGCCGGTGCGCCCATGGAAATCGGCCACCGTCCCGGTCGCGAGTATCCTGCCTTCATCCATCGCGACCAGCCAGTCGAAGCGCTCGGCCTCCTCCATATAGGCCGTCGCGACCAGCACGTTCATATGCGGCCGATCCGCGCGGATGCGGTCGATCAGATCCCAGAATTGCGCCCGGGAGAGGGGGTCGACGCCGGTGGTCGGTTCGTCCAGCAGCAGGAAGTCGGGATCGTGGATGAGTGCGCAGCACAGACCGAGCTTCTGCTTCATGCCGCCCGACAGCTTGCCCGCCGGTCGCTTGCGGAAGGGCGCGAGGCCGGTGCTTTCGGTCAGTTCGGATATCCGCCGCTCGCGCTCGGCCGCATCCTGTCCGAAGAGCCTTCCGAAGAACTCCAGATTCTCGTCAATCGAGAGGGTCGGGTAGAGATTCTTGCCCAGGCCCTGCGGCATATAGGCGATCCGGGGACAGACGGCCTCGCGATGATCGCGATCCGCCATGTCGCCGCCCAGAACCTCGACCTTGCCCTGCTGGATTGCGCGAGCGCCCGCGATCAGCGAGAACAGGCTCGACTTGCCGACGCCGTCGGGTCCGATCAGCGCGACCATCTTGCCCGCCGGAATGTCAAGGTCGATCCCGTCGAGCGCCAGCGTCCTGCCATAATGGAGGCTGACGCCCGACAAACGCGCCGCGGGCGGCGGCGGGGCCTCGCTCATGGCTTCACGTTCACCGCAAGCTTTGCCGGCCATTCCGTTTGCGGATCGATGCGCACATAGGCCATGCCGGGCAGGCCCGTCTTGACCTGCGTAATGTGGCGTTCGAGCAACCGGCGGTCGATGCGCGCCTTGACCCGGAACATGAGCTTCTGGCGCTCGCTCTGCGTCTCGACCGTCTTCGGCGTGAACTGGGCGACATCGGCGACGAAACTGACGCTGGCGGGGATCACATAGTCGGGCGCGGCATCGAGCACGAGCCGCACCTCGGTTCCCAGCGCCACCCTGCCCGCGACCGTCTCGGGCAGGAAGAAAGTCATATAGACGTCACCCAGATTGACGAAGTTGAGGACACGCCCGCCGCCCGCGACCACCTCGCCGGGCTGGGCCACGCGATACTGGATGCGGCCGTCGGTCGGAGCACGCAGGTCGCTGTCGCGGATGTCGGCCTCGATGCGCTGGATGGTCGCGCGCGCCGCATCGACATTGGAGCGCGCGCCGATCACCTGGCTGCGCGCCGTGCCGATCGCCGCGTTGACGGCGGCGAACTGCGCCTTTGCCGCTTCGACAGCGGCCGTCGCGCCTTCGACCTGCGCCTGGTCGTCGTCGCGCTCCTGAACGGCGGTGGCGCCTTCGCGGGCCAGCGTTTCGGAACGCGCAAGCCGCTTGCGCGCCGCGTTCAGTTCCGCCTCGCGTTGGCGAACGGCGGCAAATGCAGCTGCACGCTCGCTTTGCCGCTGCATGACCTGGCTTTCGGCGATCTGGATGGCGTTCTGCGCCTGGGCAAGTTGCGCCTGCGCTTCGGCCTTCTGGGCATTGAGAACGTCGGTGTCCATGTGGGCGACCACCTGCCCCGCCTTCACGAACGCGCCCTCGTCGACGAGGATGTCACGTATGCGTCCCGGCGACTTGGCCGAGACATCCATTTCCACAGCCTCGATCCGGCCATTGCCGCTGGCGATCCCGTCCGGAAGGCCGCCGGTTCCCAGCAGCCGCCATGCCAGGAATGCGACCGCGATGACCGCTACGGCGATGCCGCCCCGGATGAGCCATATCTTCTGCGGCGCCGTCATCGTTGCTGTTCTCCTGATGCTGGAATGGCCGATGCGCCGGTGTCGAAGGCAGGCTGGCCGACGAAGCCGCCGCCCAGAGCGGCGTAAAGGGCGATGGCGGCGGCGAGATGGGCGCGGCGCAGCTGCACCAGCGCCTGCTCGGTGTCGAACAGATCCCGCTGCGCGTCGAGCACCTCGAGATAGGCCGAGCGGCCATTGTCGAAGCGAAGCTGGGCCAGTCGCGCGCGCTCGCGCAGCGCCTCAAGCACCGTGCGTGTGGTCTCGATCTGGAGCGCCAGCTGGCGGCGGCGGACCAGCGCGTCAGAAACGTCGCGAAAGGCGCTCTGGATGGTCTTCTCATAGTCCGCCACGGCTTCGACCTGACGGGCCTTGGCGACATCCAGATTGGCGGCGAGCCGGCCGGCATTGAACAGCGGCTGCGTGATCGTCGGTGTGAAGCTCCACGAACGGCTGCCGTCGCCGAACAATCCGTCGAGATCGGCGCTTGCCGTGCCGAAAGCGCCCGTTAGCGTGATGTTGGGAAAGAAGGCCGCCCGCGCCGCGCCGATATTCGCGTCGGCAGCGCGCAGGCGGTATTCGGCGGCGACGACATCGGGACGATAGGACAGCAACTCTGAAGGCAGGCCCGGAGGCAGGTCGACCTGCGGCGCGGCCTCGGCGAGCCCGAGTGGGCCAGGCGGGATTTCCACCGGGCCGCCGACCAGCAGGGCAAGTGCATTGCGGTTGATCTCGCGATCCTGATCTAGCCCCTGGAGTGTTGACTGCGCCTGCGCGAGCAGCATTTGCGCCTGCGTCATTTCCAGCTTCGATCCCGAGCCCACCTCATAGCGGCGGCGCATGATCCGAAGGGATTCCTCGCGGGTCGCGATCGTCCGCCTGGCGATCGCCACGCGCTCTTCATAGTCGCGTTCGAGCAGATAGCCGTTGGCCACCTGGGCGATGAGATCCGTGGCGACGGCGCGCCGCGCTTCCTCGGTCGCGAGATACTGGTTTCGTGCCGCGTCGCGCAGATTGCGCAGCCGGCCCCAGAAATCGAGTTCCCAGCTTGCGCTCAATTGTGCGGTGATCTGCTTGATATCGTAGCTTTGCGTGCCGAGCCCGGGCAGGTTGATGATCGATCGCCCGCGCGTGCCCGTGCCCACTCCATTCAACTCAGGGTAGAGCGCCGCCCCTTCGATCCGCCACGCGGCCCGCGCCTCGGCGACGCGCGCCGTCGCGATCCGGACGTCGCGATTATTCTCGAGTGCCGCCATAATCAGCGCGCGCAGGTGATCCTCGCGGAAGAAGTCGTGCCAGCCGATGCGGGCGACCGATGGCCCGGCGGCAGTCTCGCCGGAATAGGAAGACGGAACCGGCTGCGCGGGACGGACATGAGGGGGCGCGAACGAACAGCCGGCGAGGAGAATCGAACCGGCCAGGCAGGCCGTGAGCCCCGCGCGTCCGCGTCGTGTGGCGCCCGTCATTCCTGTTGTGATCATATTTTCGCGCGCAGCCCCCAAGTCGATATGACGCATCAACGGCTCCCGCCCCGCCGGGGCAGGCGCCGATGCGAGTTGAACGGCACGCGTCAGCCTGCGTCACCCGATTTTACCGACGCGCGGGGAGCCGGTGCCGCATCCCCGCTGGCCTTGGCCGATGCGGCAGGGGCCTTGGCCTGGGGTTGAAACCATGCCGTGACGGTCTCAGCAAAAGCCTGCTGGCCGGTGCCCGCCTGGGCGAATACCTCCTGGCACCCGGCCTGCCACGCATCGAACGCGGCCTTGATCTTTGCGACCGACTCCTCCCGGGATTTCTCAATCGCGTCGAAAAAGCCGGTGACGGGCTCGCTCCTGAAGACCGGGGCCTTTCCCGGTTTCAGCTCCTTGAACTGGTCGAACATCGCAGTTGCAGCCTTGCTGCCGATCTGCGCATAGGCCTCGCCGCTTTCGCGGGCGATCTGGGCAAGCGAGGTGGCGAATTGTCCATTGGTCTTGCCGAGCGCGCTGATCTGATCGAACGGATATGTCATGGATCAAGTCCTTTCATAACGGAACCTGGGAGAGCAGTTTTTCCCGCCTGTGTTGCGCCGCGGTATACGTAGTTCCCCCAACCGCTGCGGCGGCAGCTTCGCCTATCCATTGGCGATATATTGCGCTCCGTTGAGGGTGAGCACGGAGCCGGTGCAGAATGCCGCCCTGAGCGAGGCCAGAAAGGAGACGGCTTCGGCGATCTCCTCGGGCTGCCCAAGCCGGCCCACGGGAATGCCGGCGATGATGGCGGCGCGAACCTCATCTTTGACGGCGGCAACCATGTCCGTGTCGACATAACCGGGGCAGACGGCATTGACCGTGATGCCGCGCGAGGCATTTTCCAAGGCGAGCGCCTTGGTAAAGCCGATGACGCCCGCCTTGGCCGCGGAATAGTTGACCTGTCCGGCCTGGCCCTTCTGGCCATTGATCGAGGAGATGTTGACGATGCGCCCGAACCCGCGTTCGCGCATCCCTTCGATCACCGCGCGGGTCATGGTGAACATCGAGTCGAGATTGGTCGACAGCACTTCGCGCCATTGCGTCCAGCTCATCCGGTGGAACATTCCGTCCCGGGTGATGCCCGCATTGTTGATGAGCGCGGACACAGGCCCCATCTCCGCCTCAACCGCCGCCACGCCCGTGCGACAGGCCGCCTCGTCCGCGACATCCCATCGAAATACGGATATGCCCGTCTCCTGCTTGAACCGCTCGGCTGCCTGATCATTGCCATGGTAGATGCTGGCGACTTCCCAGCCTCCTGCCTTCAGCGCGCGGGCGATAGCCGCGCCGATTCCACGCGTGCCGCCGGTTACAAGTGCGATCTCAGCCATATTATCCGGTTCCTCATCCAAGGCCATGTCGCCACCACTCCGACAGGGCGCCTCTCCGGACAATGCGTATGTATACTTATAGGTTTTGTTATTGCGCTCAGGCGTCCCATATTCAAGGGCGATCTTTCCATGCCGCACCGAATGCGACTAATGATGATATTGTGACTGTATCGAGATCAACCGGGCGTAAGACCCCTCTTCCGCCGCGCGATCCCCGGGGTGGGCGGCCAACGCATGACATTGCCGCGCGTCTGGGCGAACACATTCTCGAGGTGGCCCTTGCGCAGTTCGTCGTCTCCGGCGTCGAAGAGACCGGCATGGACGACATCGCAGCCGCCGCGAATGTGTCCAAACGCACACTCTATGCGCGCTACGGCTCGAAGATGGACCTCCTGATTGCGGCGATGAAGCACGGGATCGACCATCATTTGAAGCCCATCGTCGCCACGATGCGCTCGGGATGTCCACGCGAGCGCCTGTTGCGGACCGTCCGAAAGATGCTTGACCTGTCGCTCAAGCCCGAGATTATCGGCCTGGAGAGGCTGGCCTACTGGGTGCGGGACCAGAAGATCAACGATGTCGATCTTATGAAAGTGCTTGGCATCAACCCCGGGATCACGTTGATCCAGACGTTGCTGCAGGAAGCGGCGGAGCCGGGCGAGGCCGATCTGCTCGATCTGCCCTTTCTCGCCGCCTTTATTTTCGATGCCCTCGTCACAACGCCGCGGCAGCGGATACTCGTTCGAGAGGATATGCCGGACACCCCCCAGGCGAAATCCGAATATCTGGAGCAAGCGATCGACATGTTCGCTAGGATACTTCCGGTCCTCAACAGGCAGGATATGCCGCTCGGGGATGACCGGTGATCGAGCGGCCATAGCAGGTAAACCGCCCCATGCCGCACACCTGACGGACGGCATAGAACGCCGCGTTTCTCGACCGGCAGCAGCAATATGAAATCGGAAGGCAACCGCTCGGGCATTGCGGCCCAGAGTCTCGCTTGCGATCCCGTCGAAACTGCTAGGCAGAAGACCATAAGACATCAATCGAGCTTGCGTCGCTGATCGGGATCGTGCCGCACCTTCTTATTAGGAATATCCGGTTCCTTGCAGAGCCAGACGATCCGATCGGACTGCGACATCCCAAGATGATGAACGGTCGGCATCCTTGTCTCCCGACATGTTTCTCGATCAGTTTGCTTCGGCGATGGCCCCCTGCAACGTGGCGACCAACGCCCGGACCCGATCCCGGAGTTCAACAACATCTTCCTCGCGGATCGCGAGACCCGCCGCCAAAGTCGCGGGTATCCTTTCGGCCTCCGTTCGCAATTCCAGTCCTGCCGCGGTCAGTTCGATCCGCACACGCCTTTCATCGCCGGCATCGCGAATGCGGCTGACCAGGCCCGCCTGTTCCATGCGCTTGAGCATCGGCGTCAGGGTGCCGCTGTCGAGGTGCAGCTTCTCGCCCAGCGAGCCGACCGTCTGCGACGTCTCCTTCCAGAGCACCAGCATGACGAGATATTGCGGATAGGTCAGACCCAGCTTGGAAAGCATGGGCCGATAGATCCGATTGAGCAAATTCGAGGCTGCATAGAGCGGAAAACAGACCTGCCGGTCGAGATCGAGCGGATCGTCAGTGATCGGCAAATCCATATTCTGCTCCTCAGGCGACCGACACGGTGATGCCGACATCGATATTGCCCTTGACCGCATTGGAATAGGGGCAGACGGCATGCGCCTTGGCAACCACGTCTTCCGCCGTCGCCTGATCGAGCCCGGTGATCGTCACGTCGAGCGCGACGGTGAGCGCGAACCCGCCTTCCCCGTTCGGCTGCATGCCGACCTCCGCCACGACGACGATGTCGCCATCCCTCACCTTGTCAGAGGCCGAGCGGGTCACATGGATGACCGCATTCTCAAAGCACGCCGCATAACCGGCTGCGAAAAGCTGCTCGGGATTGGTCGCGTCCCCCTTGCCGCCCATCGGCTTCGGTAACGCCAAAGCCAGGTCAAGCAGGCCGTCATCGCTCTTTGCCGTTCCTGCGCGTCCGCCGACGGCGGTCACCCTGGTGCTGTAGAGCACACTCATCTCCGAACCTCCATTTATCAATTGCGATAAAATCGATAGTTCACAATTCTATTGTGTCAAATGATTCGCTCGAACCATCCCCAGCGTCGTGGTTCGGTGGCACGCAAAGACGGAGGGGAATCCGACCTCGGAAAAAGCGGTTTGACCGCCGAAATACGAAACTTATAAGTATAGTTCCTGATGGCGCGCGCACATTGTCGAGACGAGAGATGCGCAGTCCAAATTCGGCCGCCAAGGACCGGCAGGACCAGGAGAGGTTGCGCGAAAGGCGCACGGCGCGGTCCACGGTCCGGGGCGCCCGTGACTGCCTTCCGGTTCTCCCTTTTTCGAACCGGCGGCGACTTGGGACTGCGGAGACGAACATGCCCGATTTTCAAGGCAAGGTCGCCATCGTGACAGGCGCGGCCATGGGACTGGGCGAAGCGATCGCCCGCGAGCTGGCGTCGTCGGGTGCGCGACTCGTGCTCGCGGATCGCAATGAGGAAAAGGTGCAAGCCCTTGCGAGCGAGATCGGCAAGCAGCAGGCGAGGACTTTCCGCCTCGATGTGGCGGAGCCCGCCGAGGTCGAAGCACTCGTCGCCTTCACTCTCGACAGCTTCGGCCGGCTTGACCTGGCGGTGAACAATGCCGGCGTGGGATCGGCGACCACGCGGACGGGAGACTACGACCTTGCGGAATGGCGCCGGGTCATCAGCATCGATCTCGACGGCGTCTTTTATGGGATGCGCTACCAGATTCCGGCGATGCAGGCGTCGGGCGGAGGCGCCATCGTCAATATGAGTTCGATCTTCGGGATGGTCGGGGCGCCGGAGTCGATCAGCTATGCCGCGGCAAAACATGCAGTGGTTGGCATGACCCGGACGGCGGCGCTCGAATATGCGAAGGAAGGCATCCGCATCAACGCGGTCGGTCCCGCCTTCATCCACACGCCGATGGTGGACGCATCGACCGGCGGGCACCCCCCGCCGGACATGATCGCCCACCATCCCATGGGGCGCATCGGGCGCCCGGAGGAAGTCGCGGCGCTCGTTGCCTTCCTGCTTTCCAATCGCGCCTCCTTCATGACCGGCGGATATTATCCGGTCGATGGCGGCTATCTCGCGCAATGATGCGCCCTTCCCCCAACATTCAAGGACATTGCTCATGCCAAGAATCGCACTTGTAACTGGCGGCGTCAGTGGAATTGGCGCGGCGACCGCGAAGCTTCTCAAGGAGAAAGGCTACATCGTCGTCGCCAACTATTTCGGCAATGACGAAGAGGCGCAGAGCTTCGTCCGGGAAACAGGCATTCCGGTCTACAATTGGAACGTCGCCGATTTCGCTGACAGCCAGGCAGGCGTCGCGAAGGTGGTCGCCGAGGTCGGGCCGATCGACATCCTCGTCAACAACGCCGGCATCACCCGCGACGGCACGCTCCACAAGATGACCGAAGAGCAGTGGCGCAGCGTCATCGACGTGGACCTGGGCGGCTGCTTCAACATGTGCCGGGCGGTGATCGAAGGGATGCGCGAGCGCCGGTTCGGACGGATCGTCAATGTGAGTTCGGTCAATGGCCTCTCAGGGCAGTTCGGCCAGACCAACTATGCCGCCGCCAAGGCAGGCGTCATCGGCTTCACCAAGGCGCTGGCGCTTGAAGGCGCGGCGCGCAACATCACGGTCAATGCGATTGCGCCGGGCTATACCGATACCGATATGGTCGCGGCGGTCCCGCCAGAGGCGATGAAGGGCATTCTCGCCGCCGTCCCGGTCGGTCGGCTCGGCACGCCGCAGGAGATCGCGCGCGGCGTGCTCTATCTCGTCGAGGATGAAGCCGGCTTCATCACCGGCGCCACTCATTCGATCAACGGCGGTAAATATATGGCCTGACGGCCAGCGTCGCGAACGGAAAGGATTTTCCCATGAGCAGCAATGTCGTTCTCTGCGCACCCGTCCGCACCGCCATCGGGGCCTATGGCGGCACCCTCAAGGATGTGGCGGCACCTGCGCTCGGTGTCATCGCCGCCAAAGCCGCGCTGGCCCGTGCCGGGGTGGGCGGCGACGTGATCGACGCGGTGGTGCTGGGCCAGGTGGTCCAGGCTGGCGCGAAGATGAACCCCACGCGGCAGGCGGCGATCGGCGCGGGCATTCCCGATAATGTGCCGGCCATGACCGTCAACCGGGTCTGCGGCTCCGGCGCCCAGGCCATCGCATCAGCCGCGCAGGAGATCATGCTGGGGCTCGCCCATGCTGTCGTCGCGGGCGGCATGGAGAATATGGATCGCGCGCCCTATCTGATCGAGAAAGGACGGTGGGGCTACCGCATGGGCGACGGCAAGCTGATCGATGCCATGCTCCATGACGGGCTCAATGACGCGTTCGTCGATCAGCACTCCGGCTGGGTCACGGAGGATCTGGTTTCGAAATTCCAGATCTCGCGCGAAGCGCAGGACGCCTGGGCGGCGCGGTCGCAGCAGAATTTCAGCGCAGCCCAGGCCGCCGGCCTGTTCGACGCGGAGATCGCGCCGGTGGAGATAGCGGGCCGCAAGGGGCCGACGATATTCGCCAAGGATGAGCAGAATCGTCCCGACACGACGGTCGAGAGCCTCGCGCACCTGAAGTCCGCCTTCCGACCGGACGGCACGATCACCGCCGGCAACGCTCCGGGCCTCAACAGCGGCGCTTCGGCGATGATCGTCGCCAGCGAGGATTGGGCGGATCGCCACGGCGTGACGCCGCTCGGCCGCCTGGTCGCCTTCGGTGTCGGCGCCGTCGCACCGGGCCTGTTCGGCCTCGGCCCGGTGCCCGCCGTCCGCCAGGCGCTCGACCGGGCCGGCTGGTCCATCGCCGCTGTCGACCGCGTCGAGATCAACGAGGCTTTCGCCGCCATCGCGATTGCGGTCACGCACGAGCTTGGCCTTGCCGAAGACATCGTCAATGTCGAGGGCGGGGCCATCGCCCACGGCCATCCCATCGGCGCGACCGGCGCGGTTCTCACCACGCGCCTTCTGCATGCGATGAAACGCGAGGGGTTGAAGCGCGGCCTCGTCACTTTGTGCATCGGCGGCGGCCAGGGGATCGCCCTCGCTTTGGAAGCGATTGCATGAGGGAGCGCGGACCAGTCCGTGCAGCGGCGATCGACCACGGAGCGCAGACCGTGAGATCGTCGAGCTGAGCATGTTTGACGGAGGAATATCCTCGATCGTAGAACCGATCGACTGCGGGCGCGACAGGATCAACTCCGTTGCCGGGGAAGCCGCCGCGGCGAGCGTCGCTGCGACCCCGGCACTCAGCGTGCGCGACATCGAAAAATCCTTCGGCAAACGCAAGGTACTGGACGGCGTTTCGCTCGATGTCGCCGCCGGCGAGGTGGTCGGCCTGCTCGGCCCGAACGGCGCGGGCAAGACGATCTGCTTCTATGGAATCATGGGGCTGATCCGTCTCGACGGTGGCCGTATCCTGCTTGGCGGAGAGGATGTGACGTCGCTTTCGATGAGCGAGCGCGGCCGGCGAGGCCTTGGCTATCTCCCGCAGGAAGCCTCGATCTTTCGGGGAATGACCGTCGAAGAGAATATCCGTTCGGTCCTCGAACTCCGCCTGGACGATTGCCACGCGATCGCGACGCGCGTGGACGCACTGCTCGTCGAGTTCAACATTGCCCATATCCGCAACACGCCTGCCACGGCCCTTTCCGGTGGCGAGCGGCGGCGCTGCGAGATCGCGCGGGCCATGGCCGCCAATCCGAAGGTCATTCTGCTCGATGAACCCTTTGCCGGGATAGATCCCATGTCGATCGCGGACATCAAGTTGATGGTCCGTGAACTCAGGAGCCGCGAGGTGGGCGTCCTCGTCACCGATCACAATGTCCACGAAATGCTCGAACTCGTCGACCGGGCCTATGTCATCCATGCCGGCAAGCTGTTGTTCGCTGGAGAACCTCAGGCCGTGCTGCACGATCCTGACGTGCGAAAGTTTTATCTGGGAGAGAATTTTGAAAGCTGACGTCAAACATCGATCCTGTGCGCCAACCGGATTCGCGTCTCTCCTTCGTTCACTCGAAAACATTTCCGCCAGTGAGGATCTATCATGAGCACCGAGACTGTGACCTTGCCGCCCGATCCGCTGGACGGGATTGCCGAAACCCTCGACAATGCGGCCGGCGTCGCGATCGCGCAGGTGACGGCCGGCCTGTCTCCCGCGACCTTACTCCAGGCATTTTCCGACTGGGGACTGCATCTCGCCTTCTCGCCGGGCAAGCAGTTGCAACTGGGCGCCAAGGCGGTGCGCAAATATGCGCGGCTGTTCGACTATGCGATGCGAAGCGCGTCCGACAGCGAGGCGGCGCCCGCGATCGAACCGCTGCCACAGGATCGCCGCTTCTCCGATCCGGCCTGGCAGAAGCCGCCGTTCAATATCCTGTCGCAGGCATTCCTGCTCAATCAGCAATGGTGGCATGCCGCGACCACCGGCGTAAGCGGTGTCACGAAGCATCACGAGGACATGCTCGAATTCACCGCTAGGCAGATGCTCGACACCTTCGCCCCCACCAATTTCCTCGCGACCAACCCCCTGCTCCAGCAAAGGATCGGCGAAACCGGCGGCAAGTGCCTGATCGATGGCTTCCGCTATCTGATCGAGGACATGCAGCACCTCGCCCGGGGATTGCCTTCCGTCGGCACCGAGAATTTCCGCGTGGGGGAGACGGTTGGAACGGCTGAAGGCAAAGTCGTCTATCGCAATCGGCTCATCGAACTGATCCAGTATGCGCCGACGACGGACAAGGTGCGCCCGGAGCCGATCCTGATCGTGCCGGCCTGGATCATGAAATATTACATCCTCGACCTGTCGCCGGAAAACTCCCTCGTCAAATGGCTGACCGGACAGGGCTACACAGTCTTCATGATCTCCTGGCATAATCCGGGAACGCAGGATCGCGATCTCGACATGGAGGCCTATCGCCTGATGGGACCGATGGCTGCGCTCGACGCGGTGTCGGCCATCACGGGCGCAGCCCAGGTTCATGCGGTCGGCTACTGCTTGGGGGGCACGTTGCTCTCGATCGCGGCAGCAGCCATGGCGCGCGACGGCGACGATCGCCTCGGCAGCATCACGCTGTTTGCGGCGCAGACCGAGTTCAGCGAACCGGGCGAGCTCGGCCTCTTCATCGATGAAGGGCAGCTCAACCTGCTCGAGAAGATGATGTGGGGCCGGGGGTATCTCGACAGCAGCCAGATGGGCGGCGCTTTCCAGATTCTCAAATCGAATGATCTGGTCTGGTCGCGCATCCTGACCGAATATCTGATGGGCGAGCGCGAACCCATGAACGACCTGATGGCGTGGAACGCCGATGGCACGCGCATGCCCTATGCCATGCACAGCCAGTATCTGCGCCGCCTGTTCCTGGAGGACGAGCTTGCGGAAGGCAAATACAAGGTCGATGGCAGAAGCATCGCGCTCTCGGCGCTCCACGAGCCCCTGTTCGTGGTCGGCACCGAGCGCGACCATGTCGCACCCTGGCATTCGGTCCACAAGATTCACATGCTCACAAACGCGGAAATCACCTTCGTTCTGACGAGCGGCGGCCACAATGCCGGCATCGTGTCGGAGCCGGGCCACAAGGGCCGGCACTATCGGATGCTGACGCGCGAAGCGGACGGCCCGTCCTATGACGCCGACGAATGGCAGATGCACGCCGAGCAGAAGCAGGGCTCGTGGTGGATCGAATGGGGCGCGTGGCTTGACCGCCACTCGGGCGAGCCGGCGGCACCTCCGCCGATGGGCGCCCCTGACAAGGGCTATGCACCGATCGCCGATGCGCCGGGTCACTATGTGCTGGAGCAATGAAGCGTGAGCGAAGAAACGATCATCGAGAACCGCACCTTCGACGAGATCGAGCCGGGCGAGACGGCAAGCCTGACACGAACGCTGACCGAGCGAGACATCCAGCTCTTCGCGCTGGTGTCCGGCGACGTCAATCCAGCCCATCTCGACGCGGACTATGCCGCCACCGACCTTTTCCGCCGGGTGATCGCGCATGGCATGTGGGGCGGCGGTCTCATCTCCGCCGTGCTGGGAACCGAACTGCCCGGGCCCGGCGCCATTTATCTCAGCCAGTCGCTCCGGTTTACGCGCCCGGTGGGGCTCGGCGACACGATCACCGCCTCCGTGACCGTTGTGGAAAAGCGGCCCGAGCATGGCGTTGTGTTGTTCGACTGCCGCTGCGTCAATCAGGCGGGCGAGGACGTCATCACCGGCCAGGCGGAGGTCAAGGCGCCGACGCAGAAGGTGCGCCGGCCGCGCACGGCTCTTCCCGAGGTCCATCTGCGCGATCATGACGGCTATCGCCGGCTGATGGAGCTCACCACGAATGGGGGGGCCGAACCAACGGCGGTCGCGCACCCGTGCAGCTCGGCCGCGCTTCTGGCGGCGATCGAAGCGGCGGAAGCTGGCCTTATCGAGCCTATTCTCGTCGGCCCGGAAGCGAGGATCCGCACGATAGCCGAAGAGGCTGGCAAGGACATATCGGGCTTCAGGCTGGTCGCTGCCGACCACAGCCATGATGCGGCGGCAAAGGCCGTCGCGCTGGTTCGCTCTGGCGAGGCGCGGCTGTTGATGAAAGGCTCGCTCCATACCGATGAGCTGATGGGCGCGGTCGTGCCGTCCGCGACGGGCCTCAGGACCGAGCGCCGGATCAGCCATGCCTATCTGATGGACGTGCCCGATCATCCGACGCCGCTCATCATCACCGATGCCGCCATCAACATCGCACCCACGCTCGATGAAAAGGCGGACATCATCCGCAACGCCATCGACCTCGCCCATGTGATTGGCATCGAGGAGCCCAAGGTCGCGATCCTCGCCGCCGTCGAGACGGTGAACCCCGACATGCAATCCACGCTCGATGCGGCCGCCCTTTGCAAGATGGCCGATCGCGGGCAGATCAGCGGGGGGCTTCTGGACGGTCCGCTCGCGTTCGACAATGCGATCAGCGAAGCTGCGGCGAAAGAGAAAGGCATCGTCTCGCCGGTAGCGGGCAAGGCCGAGATCCTCGTCGTCCCCAACCTCGAAGCGGGCAACATGCTCGCCAAGCAGCTGACCTTCCTGGGCGACGCAGACGCCGCGGGCATCGTGCTCGGCGCGCGCGTGCCGATCATCCTGACCAGCCGCGCCGACAGTTTGCGCACCCGCCTTGCCTCCTGCGCGGTCGCCGTCCTGCTGGCACGCGCGGCAACCAAGGCGGCGCCAGGCGTTGCGAAAGCGGCGCAATCGTGAAGGCGGTCGTCAGCATCAATTCGGGCTCCTCGAGCATCAAATTCTCGCTGTTCGCGATCGGCGACCATGGCGACCATGGCGACTTTCAGCTTGCGGCCGGCGGCAAGATCGAGAAGATCGGTATTGCCCCGGCGCTCAAGGCAAGTTCGGTCGACGGGGAGATTTTGCTGGAGCGCGATTGGCCGGACGGCACCTCGCTTTCCCACGCGGACCTGCTGGAGAATCTCTTCGCCTGGGCAGCCGATCATCCGCTCGCGGGGCGGGAGATCATCGCGATCGGACATCGGGTCGTCCACGGCGGCACGGAATTCGCCGCGCCGGTCCTCGTCGACGCCGCCCTCACCGACAAGCTCGAAGCACTTTGCCCGCTGGCGCCGTTGCACCAGCCCCATAACCTGGCCGCCATTCGCGCAATTGCACAGCTTCAGCCGAACCTGCCGCAGGTCGCCTGCTTCGATACCGCCTTTCATCGCGACAAGCCGGCGCTTGCCTCGCGCTTCGCACTGCCCCGCGCCCTGCACGACCAGGGTATCCGCCGCTATGGCTTCCACGGCCTTTCCTACGAATATATCGCCCGGCGCCTTGCCGAAATCGACCCTGTGCTCGCTTCGGGCCGCGTCATCGCTGCGCATCTCGGCAACGGGGCGAGCCTGTGCGCGATGGAAGCGGGGCATAGCATCGATACGACCATGGGGTTCACGGCACTCGACGGCCTCATGATGGGCACACGCTGCGGCAGCCTAGATCCGGGCGTTGTATTGCACCTTGAAACCCAGATGGGCATGAGTCCCGCCGAGGTCGAAGAGCTTCTCTACAAGAAATCCGGTCTGCTCGGCGTTTCGGGCGTGTCCAGCGACATGCGGACGCTCGCTGCCAGCGGCGTGCCCGCAGCCGAGGAAGCGGTGGCCCTCTTCGCCTGGCGGGTCGGCCGGGAGGCGGGCGCGCTCGCCTCGTCCCTGGGTGGCCTTGACGGCATCGTCTTCACCGCCGGCATCGGCGAGAATGACGCGGATATGCGCAGCCGCATCTGCCGCAGGCTTGCATGGCTGGGTCTCGATCTCGATGAGCTTGCCAATGCGGGCGATGGTCCGCTGATCAGCATGCCTGACAGCCGGGTCAAGGCCTATGTCATTCCGACCGATGAGGAACGCATGATCGCCATGCACACATACAAAGTGGTTCAAGGGAAATCCGCATGAGGCCGCTCGTCGATCTGGAAGGCAAGCGTGGTCTGGTGGTCGGCATCGCCAACGACAGGAGCATTGCCGCAGGTTGCGCCGAAGCCTTTGCCCGCTGCGGTGCGCGTCTCGCCGCGACCTATCTCAATGAGAAGGCGAAAGGCTGGGTCCAGCCCGTAGCCGACCGCCTTGGCGTGGAATGGATCACGCCCTGCGACGTGCGCGAGCCCGGCCAACTGGAAGCGCTGTTCGATGAGGTGAGACGAAAATGGGGCGGTCTCGACTTCCTGCTCCATTCGATCGCCTTTGCGCCGAAGGAGGACCTGCACGGGCGGGTCGTCGACTCCTCCGCGGAGGGTTTTGCTGTCGCGATGGATGTCTCGTGCCATAGCTTCCTGCGAATGGCGAAGCTGGCCGGGCCGTTGATGAGCGCTGGCGGCTGCCTGCTCTGCGTGACCTTCTACGGGTCCGAACGGGTGGTCGAGCACTATAATCTCATGGGGCCGGTCAAGGCTGCCCTTGAAAGCGCCACCCGCTATGTCGCTGCCGAACTTGGCCCCAAGGGAATCCGCGCCCATGCGATCTCGCCTGGTCCGATCGCGACGCGTGCAGCGAGCGGCATCGAACGCTTCGATGAACTGATCGAACGCGCGGCGGCAACCGTGCCTCAGCGGCAGTTGATCGACGTCGAGGATGTCGGCGCTCTTGCCGCCTTCCTGGTCAGCGATGCGGCGAAGCGGATCACCGGGACCGTCATTCCCGTCGACAGCGGCCAGCATCTCCTCGCATGAAGGGGGCGTTCTTCCTCGCGACGGTGGCGAACGCCATGCTCGTTGCCGGATCGCCGGCGCACGCCGCTCCAGCGGTGGATATTCTCGTCCGCGACATTGGCGAACGCGATGGGAGCGGCGCGATCCTCGTCGATCTGCGCCTGCTCAATGACGGAAGCGATCCGCAGACAGTTGTCCTTCCCGATCGGGTAGAAGCGAAGCTGGAACTGCCGGGAGAAAGCCGGACGATCTGGCTCGAACGCGCAAGCGGTATGTCGGGCAACGTGACGATTCCTGCTGGTGGCTTCGAGCAAGCGCGCTATCAATTCAGCGCGCCCAAAGACAAACAGGTCGATGGCGCGACCATCTCGATCCCCGTCTGGAACGCGCACAGGATAGCGATCGCATTGCGTCCGTCAGCCCCGGCACCGCAGCTTGCCGACGCCCGATCACCGCTTCCTGCCGATGGGATGAGCGAAGCGGCACCACCGCCCTCGGACCGCGCGGCCGGCAATGCCTTTCTGGCCAATCTCTCGGCCTATGAACCCATTTATGCCGTCTATGGCCCCGGCACCAACAGCGAGGCACGGATCCAGATCAGCTTCAAATATCAGCTGTTCGGAAGCAGGCGCGCCGAGGGGCTGCCGCGGTCATGGCGGGACGGACTCTATTTTGCCTACACGCAGCGGATGTTCTGGGACCTGGGCGCGTATTCCTCGCCCTTCCGGAATGTCGATTACCAGCCTGAGCTCTTCTATCTGAGCCCTTCGGCAACGCTCTCCAGCGGCGTCTCGCTGAGTGCTCAGGGCGGTATCCGCCACGAATCCAACGGACGCGACGATGCGGCATCGCGCAGCATCAACAGCATCTATGTCGCCCCGATGGCAGCATTTCCCCTGGGCGGCGGCTACAGCCTGTCCATTGCCCCGCGTCTTTCGTTCTTCGTCGGCGACAAGTCGGACAATCCCGATATCCGCCGCTATCGTGGCAACACGGCTCTGTTTATGGAGGTTGGGGAGGAGGACGGACTGCGCCTCTCCACCTCCACCCGGTTCAACTTCTCAAGCGGCAAGGGCGCGGTCAGCGCGGATTTTTCCTATCCGTTGCCACGGCTGCTGGGCGGTGGCCCGGACTTCTACCTCTTCGGGCAGAGCTTCATTGGCTATGGAGAGAATCTGCTCGACTATAACCGCCGCACGACCCGCTTCAGGATAGGCGTCGCCCTGGTGCGATGAACGCAGCGGATTTCACGGTCGAACAGACGGAAGGCGGATCCACCCTTCACGTGATCGGCGACTGGAACGCGCTGGCCATGGGTGACGTCGCCGATCGGGTCGTCCACGACCTGCGCGGCAGGAAAATCGCGCCGCTGGATCTGGCCAGGCTTGGAAAGATCGACACCGCCGGCACATTTGTCCTGCTGCGCATCGTTGAAATCCATAGAGAAAATAGGCGCTGTCCTGAGTCGCCTGTTGTTAACTGTGAGCCTGTCGGCGATGGCGTTGAATATTGCCCGGATTTGTCGGGTATCGCATTCCTGATCGGGAGTAGGTTGCTGGCAGGGGGTGCCAATACTGGTGAATCTGCGATCCGTTCGATCATTTTTGCGGTGGGGGGAGATCATTTGTTGTTACGGAGCGACCGTGCCGACCTGTTCGACCGATCAGGCAAGTCGGTGGGAAGCGAGCATTTTGGCTGTTCGCCAACGGAATTCTGACAATGGCGCACTGATATGAGACTTGCCTTGAGAACGCTTGGTGTTGTGACCGCGCTGATGCTTGCTTCACCAGATCGGGTGCAGGCCGGAGCAACAGTCGCGATTCCTGTTCCAGCCGCCGTCAAGGCGATCGAAGGATGCTGGACGGGCGAAGGCGTCGTGCTGCGCAAGCCGGTGACTATCGATCTTGGCGCGCGATCCATCCTTCTCGGTGCTATGATCGCGATCGATGTGGACAGCCGCGCGACCTCCGATGTGTCCGATCGCTACCAGCGCATCTCCTGTTCGGAGGGGCCGATCCACGCCTGGGTGCTGCCGACCCGCCGATTTCCGCTTTCTGGAGGGACAGCTTCGGCGGAAGCTTCACGGCGAGCGGTCAGGGGGTGGCACGCACCAACGGGTTCGATGTCGATTATCGTTGCCCTGACAGCCGCTACAGTAATCGATGGCGTACTGAGGGCGTGCGGCTCGACTGGACCATCATGTCGGTTGGGGAAGACGGTCAGGAGAAGCCCTTCGCGCACTATCTGCTGTGTAGAATCCCTTGCAGTCGCGCGCATTACCTGAGGTCCGGTTCGTCTCACCGGCGATAATGGACGAGGCTCCGATCTTTGAACGATACAGCATAACGAACGAAATTATAGGTCAATTTACGAAAGGCAGTAGGCGGTTGTGGGGATATTTCACTGGGATGCGTGAGCGCTCGGCAATTTTCGCGGATCGCGCCAGGCATTTTCGTCTTGTCGCTCGCCAGCGCCGCGATGGCCAGAGACGGTGCTGGGCCTCTCATCCTTCCCTTCGACTTCTCGAAGTCAGCGGTAGAGATCGATGTGACCGTGAAAAGCACGCCGCTGCATATGATCCTCGACACCGGTGTCGATCCATCGGTGATCGATCTGGCCGAAACTGAGAGGCTGGGTCTTGAAGTCCAACGCGGCGAAGGTGGCGAAGCGAGCGGCTTCGGTGACGGCAAGGGCGAGAGCGTGTTTCCGACCAAAATCGACGGCCTCGCGATTGCCGGGCACGGCTTTGGCCGCTTCGAGGCATTGGCAACGGACATGCGCGAGATATCGGCCGATCTGGGCCGTAAGCTCGACGGTGTGCTCGGTTACAGTTTCCTCGCCGACAAGATGGTGCTGATCGACTATCCGGCGCAGAAGGCCGCGATTCTGGAGCGCGCTGGGGATGCTGTTTCCTGACACGCTCGTGTCGGACGCGCTGGACGATCCCGCTCAGGACGGTCGACAGCTTCCCGGTCATTCCGGATTTCCGCTTTGGTCCGGCGCACGCGCCGGTCAGCCTCGACACCGGCTCGACCGGAAGTATCGGCCTGTTCCAGAGCGCGCTGGACCTCACTGGCATGCGGGAAGCGCTGCGTGAGACGGGCACCATCACGCGGACCGGCGCACGCGGCGAAGCGAGGTCCGCATCATACCGGTTCGACGCGCCTGTCGGTTTTGGTCCATTCACGCTTCCGGCGGGCACCCCGATGAGTACCTATGCCGATCGCGGCGCGACAGATACGCGCGTCGCCAATGTTGGCAACAAGCTGCTTGCCGCGATGAAGTTGAAACTGTTGCTCGATTATCGACACAGGAAGATGGGTTTCTACGGCAACTGCGATTTGTCCGGCGCCAACAATGGCGCGGAACAGTAGTAGTGTTTTGCGGATGATCGAACCGCTTCATTAGCCCGCGAAACACCATTCAGTTTCACACGATCCCGATGGACAGTTGGCACATGTGATGGTATAAACGCTGCGTCGAAAGCAAGTTTCGATGTTAAATCAATACCTTGCCGCGATTATTGAGTGACCGTAGGGGTCACCAATATCCTAAAAAGCACAAAGCCCGTGCTGGCTGCTTTACTCCCGCTAATACAGCGAAGCGAAGAAGCGCTGTCATGTCCTGCCGTGGAAGCACCAGAAGCCGGCACTTACCATTGGCATCGATAGCTTCCAAAGCTCCGCTGAGCCTTTGAGGAGGGAGCTCTCATCCAGCAAACTCTCAGATCAAAGATCCTTCGAAGTTTGCGGCTTTTCGATGTTGGACAACAGCAGACGGTCCCAACGGCAATTTGGCGTGCATTTGGCGGAAGTCAGCAGATAAGACCTACGCGCACGCTGTAATATGGGACCAGCGATCCAGCTTTTATCGATTGCCATCAAAATTTTGCAATCGTTTGTTATAGTAAGAATGCGAATGATGCCTGAGGCAGGCGAGGGCCAATCAGTCCGGCAATGAATGGGATACAAAGCGGAAATCCCTTCTTGCTCGCCGGAAACCTCATTGAAGGCGCCTGCACCGGATCAAAAATCGGCTTTCGTTGACAACGCAATGGCGATATGCAATCGTTTGTAGTGAACATATTCCAACCCGTCAGGACACCGATCGCTCATACTGCAATCCAATAGCTTCCGAGCTTTCACCTCCCATCCTTTCACCCCCTAAGGAGTTGTAATGCAACCGAACAATGAGAATCACGCCGTAGGAGAGGACTCAGCGCTGCACACTCGGCACAACATCGCCTTGTATCACCGCGACCATATGCGGTTCAACGCGACGCTGCTGCTCGAGATCGCGGCCGACATCAGCCGTGAGGCGAACAGGCTGAAGGTCTTCGGGGACTATTGGCAGCGGGAGCCGGAGCCGCTCGCAACTGCTCCCTTCGACACCTCCCACCCGCGCAGCACCGCATGCGGTTGCGGCGATCTGAGCCCCCTGAGCGCCGTCGCCGGCGCGGGCATCCTCTTCATGGAAGGGCTGGGCGAGCCGGAAGAGATCCGGGTGCTGAAGGAAAAACTGAGGTACCGGGGCGAGCAATTCGTCGATAAGGGGCAGTGGCTCGTCGACATCATGGCAGTGATCTGGAAGCAGGATCTGGAACTGCTGGATCCCGCCACCGTCGCTGCATGGCCCTGGATCTCCGTGATCTCCAACACCTGGCGCGGCGCGAAGCAGAGATTGACGGCAGGCAAGCTGCTCCTGACGGCACGCGACTATCTGGAGAAGGTCGACTTCGCGCCGGCTGCGCTCCGCAAGAATCGCGCGGCTTCAGGAAAGCTGCTCCTGTCTGCGGCATGGGCGATGGACGCGGCCGCCACTCTCTTCTGCGAGAACACTTCCAGCCTCACCTATGACGATCCGGAGATGATCAGATATCTGACCTTCTTCGAGAACGCCACGTCCCGCTGATCCCCGCATTTACGGAGTACCCAATGTCAACGACAATCGACCTGAGGATGTATTCAAGGCAGCTTCTACAGGCTACGCAGCAGCTCGACACCCTGATCGACCAGGTGGCGGCCACTGACCTGACCACCGACGAGATCAATGCGGTCGCAACCCATTCGCAGGCTCTTGTGGATGCGTTGAGCGCCACGCGTTCGGGCTTGCAGTCTGCCGGCAAGGACGGACTGGAAGCCGGTCTGGATCCCGCCTGTCCGCCGTCAGCGCCAATGGCACAGATTGAGGTTGTGATTTAAGGAGGATTTGGGCTTCGTCGTAGTGACGAAGGAACGAAGATGAAGCCCAAATCCTCCTTGAAAAAATCGGCGCCGA
>NZ_LXYF01000025.1:0-101299 GCF_002894065.1 Sphingobium sp. SA916 | reverse complement strand
CTGCGGCGCGCGGGCCTGCGGCTGCTGGGGCGCGGGGGCCTGCGGAGCGGCGGCCACGGGCGTGGGATCGGCCTGCGGTTCAGGCGCAGCGTGTCCGGCTTCACCCGGCTTGCCCAGGATGCGGCGCCGCTTCACCTCGACCACGACCGTATTCTTGCGGCCATGGCTGAACTGCTGCTGCACCTGACCGGACTCGACCGTGCGCTTGATCCCCAGCGGCTTGCGGCCCAGAACCGGCTTGTCTTCCTTGCTGTCACTCATACGACTGAACTATACCCTTCACATCAACCCGACCGGCAAGGCCCGTCGGCGCCTTCATTCCAATGCTACCTCAGGCGCCCAGTGCCCCTGCGGAGTCCTGCTCCCCATGCACCGGCGCTCCGTTAGCGCAACCCAGATAGCTTTCCAAGCGGCCTATGGCGCCGCGCAGACGTGACGCCGCACGCGAGTCGGTCACCGCGATATGGACGACATTGTCCCGCCCCATTGCCATAGATAGGGCGTGTCGGTCCACAGGCAAGACGATGCCCGCCAAATCCGTGCCTTCGGCGTCCTGCCCGACGCGGAAGGCCTGGTCGAGCTTGCGGTTGCCGTCGGCCGCCGCGTCGGCGGCGTGGAGCAGCAGCTTCACCTGACCCTTGCGGCAGGCGACATCGATCTTTTCCGAGCCGGTGAGGACCATGGACGCCCTCGCCTCCAGCCCCAGACGGTCGAGCAGGGCCTTGCGCAAGCCCTCCTCGATCAGGGCGGGCAGCGCGTCGGGGATTTGCAGGTCGCCGGTCTTGAAGGCGCGGGCGAGCGCGCCCTTGAGCTTGCCCTTTGCCAGCGCCTGTTCGAGTTCGGCGCGTGGCACACCGATCCACGCGCCCCGGCCGGGCGCCTTGGCGCGGATGTCGGGCAGGATTTCGCCATTCGGGCCGCAGGCGAGCCGGACCAGCATGTCCGGGTCGGCGCGGTCGCCCGACAATATGCATTTGCGTTCGGTCATGGGCGCGCCTCCCAATAATGGGCCGCATTCCTGCGCAGGCAGGAATCCAGTTCCACGCTGTCGGGAGCATGCCAGGGCAGAACTGGGCTCCTGCTTTCGCAGGAGCACATCCCTGACGCGGCGATGTTGGGACTCAGCCTCTCATCGGGAAGTGACCGCGGCATGGGCGTCCTCCCCTATGGGCTTGGGCGCGTCGCGGTCGGCGATGAGCTGGCCGCCTGCGCCGTAATTTTCCGTCGGGATTTCGGAAATCACCACCTGCACGGCAGCGGGCGACTTGCCCAGCCGCTCGACGAGCGACCGGGTGACGTCGGCGACGATGGCCGCCTTCTGCTCGCGGGTGGCGTTTCCGGCCAGACGGATGTCGACGAAGGGCATCTGTTCTTACGCTTCCTCGCCTTCGAACCAGTGGGCGCGGGCGGCCATGATGATCTCATTGCCCTGCTCTTCGCTGAGGCCGTATTCGGCGAGAATCCCGCCCTTGTCCTCTTCCTTGTTCTCGCGGCGGCGACGCTGGTCGACGCGCTTCCGGGCGACCAGTTCGTCGGTGGCGAGGTCGGCCAGATCGTCCAGCGTCTTGATGCCCGCCTTGCCCAAAGTCACCAGCATGGCTTCGGTGAGGTGCGGCATATCGGCCAGCGCATCCTCGACGCCCAGCGCCTGGCGCTCTTCACGCGCGGCGGCTTCGCGGCGATCCAACGCTTCCTGAGCGCGGCTTTGCAGTTCCTGCGCCAGTTCCTCGTCGAAGCCCTCGATCGCGGCCAGTTCGTCGATGCCGACATAGGCCACTTCCTCCAGCTCGCCAAAGCCTTCGGCCACCAGAAGCTGCGAGAGGGTCTCGTCCACGTCCAGCTCGTTCTGGAACATTTCGGAGCGGGCGACGAATTCCTTCTGGCGCTTTTCGGATGCGTCGGCCTCGGTCATGATGTCGATGGCCTTGCCGGTCAACTGGCTGGCGAGACGGACATTCTGGCCGCGGCGGCCGATGGCGAGCGAAAGCTGATCGTCGGGAACGACGACTTCGATGCGCTCTTCCTCTTCATCGATGACGACGCGGGCGACCTGTGCGGGCTGGAGCGCGTTGACGACGAAGGTCGCGGTATCTTCCGACCAGGGGATGATGTCGATCTTCTCGCCCTGCATTTCCTGCACGACGGCCTGCACGCGGCTGCCCTTCATGCCGACGCAGGCGCCGACCGGGTCGATGCTCGAATCGCGGCTGATGACGCCGATCTTGGCGCGGGAGCCCGGATCGCGGGCGGCGGCCTTGATCTCGATCACGCCATCGTAGATTTCGGGCACTTCCTGCGCGAACAGCTTCTTCATGAATTCGGGGTGCGCGCGGCTGAGGAAAATCTGCGGCCCGCGATTTTCGCGGCGCACGTTCAGGATCACCGAGCGGATGCGGTCGCCGACGCGGACGACTTCGCGGGGAATCTGCTGGTCGCGGCGGATGACGCCCTCGGCGCGGCCCAGGTTCACCACGACATGGCCGAATTCGACGGACTTCACGACGCCGGTGATGATTTCGCCCACGCGGTCCTTGAATTCCTCATGCTGGCGCTCCCGCTCGGCATCGCGGACCTTCTGGAAGATCACCTGCTTGGCCGACTGAGCGTCGATGCGGCCGAGGTCGATGGGCGGCAGCGGATCGACGATGAAGTCGCCGATCACGGCGTCCTTCTTGAGCTTGGCCGCCTGCTTCAGGTCCACCTGCTTGAAATAGTCGTCGACCTGCTCGACCACCTCGACGACTCTCCAGAGGCGAAGGTCGCCGGTGTCCGGGTCCAGCTTGGCGCGGATGTCGTTTTCGGCGCCGTAGCGGGCGCGGGCGGCGCGCTGGATCGCGTCTTCCATCGCCTCGATGACGATCGCCTTGTCGATCATCTTTTCGCTGGCGACGCTGTTCGCGATGGCGAGCAGTTCGGCCTTGTTGGCGGAAATGGCGTTGGCCATGGACGTAAACCCTTATTCCTCGGTTTCGAACTCGTCCGCCCCATCGGAGGAGAGCGGCATACTAGCAGCAATCAGCGCGTCGGTCAGTATCAGCTTGGCATCCCCGACCAGCGCAAAAGGGATGACGACATCGCCGGCCTTGGCATCCTGGAACAGGATGTCGTCGCCCTCAATGCCCTTGAGCACGCCCCGGAAGCTCTTGCGCCCGGCCACGGCCTCCGTAGCCTGGATCTTCGCCTCATGCCCGGCCCATTCCAGGAAATCGGCGAGGCGGGTCAGCGGACGGTCGATGCCCGGAGAGCTGACCTCAAGGCGATAGGCCTCCTCTATCGGATCGGCTTCATCCAGCACGTCCGAGAGGCGACGCGAGATGGTGGCGCAATCCTCTATGACAAGCTGCTTCGTTTCAGGGCGCTCGGCCATGATCTGAAGCGTATGCTCGTCACCCGAGCCGAACAGCCTGATGCGCACGAGGTCGAAGCCCAGGGCCTTCACCTCCGGTTCGATCAGGGCCGTCAGTTCGGCGATGTCCGCCATGGGATCTCCCAAAAAAACAAAATTGCGGCTTCCCGTCGCCGCAGGCGATCCGCCCGCGACCCCGACATGTTTGACGATGTAAGGAAGCAGGGGCGATATAGGCGGGATGCCGCAAAGCTGCAACTCATTTGTCGCGAGGCATTTGATGCGCATTCTGGTAGCGTCATCAATTCCGCGATTCAGCCGAGAGGAGACGATATGCGCCATCTTGCCCTCACCGCCCTGCCGCTGGCCCTGATCGCCTGTTCGGCGGGCGATGCCGTGGGGCAGAACAGCGCCGCGTCGGCGGCGAAACCGTTCAGGACTTCCGTGATCGCTGATTTCGATGCGCCTTGGGCCATGACCTTCCTGCCCGATGGCCGGATGCTGGTGACGGAGAAGGCGGGCGAGATGATCCTGTTCGATCCGAAGAACGGGACGAAAATCCCGGTCGCGGGCATTCCGCCGGTCGACAGCGCGGGTCAGGGCGCGCTGATGGACGTGGTGCCGGCACCGGACTTTGCACGGAGCGGGACGCTCTATTTCAGTTTCTCAGAGGCGGGTCAGGGCGGCAAGGGCGTGGCGCTGGCCACGGGGGTTTTCAATCAGGCGAGCGACGGGACGACGAAGCTGGACGGCGTGAAGGTGATCTTCCGCGCCAGCCAATATGTGGATGGCAATGGCCATTATTCGGGACGAATCGCCTTCTCGCCGGACGGGAAATATCTGTTCTTCACCAATGGCGAGCGGCAGAAATTCGATCCGGCGCAGGACCCAAAGTCGACTTTGGGGAAAGTGTTGCGGCTTAATCTGGACGGCACGCCGGCCGCGGGCAATCCGCTGGCGGCGAAGGGATTCCATCCGGCGGTCTGGTCCTATGGGCATCGCAATCTGCTGGGGATCGCCTTCGACAAGGACGGGCGGCTGTGGGAGCAGGAAATGGGACCGAAAGGCGGGGATGAGGTCAATCTGATCAAGCCGGGATTGAATTATGGCTATCCCCTCGCCTCCAACGGCAGCCATTATGACGGGCGGGACATTCCCGATCACAGGGCGGGCGACGGGTTTGAGGCGCCTAAAGTCTGGTGGAATCCGGTGATCTCCCCGGCCGGGCTTGTCTATTATTCGGGCGACTTGTTTCCGCAATGGAAGGATTCGCTGTTCATCGGCGGGCTGTCGAGTCAGGCGCTGGTGCGGGTGAAACTGGACGGGGAGAATGCGGCCAAGGCGGATCAGTGGGACATGGGCGCGCGTATCCGCGAGGTGGAGCAAGGGCCGGACGGGGCGCTCTGGCTGCTGGAGGATGGCAAGGACGGGTCGCAGGGGCGGTTGCTGAAGCTGACGCCTGCTGCCTGAACGAAAAAACGGGGCCTTTGCGGCCCCGTTCCTCTTACACCAGCCGGCTCTGCTTCACCGCCGCTTCGATGAAGCTGGCGAAGAGCGGGTGCGGGTCGAAGGGTTTGGACTTGAGTTCCGGATGGAACTGCACGCCGACGAACCAGGGGTGGTCGGGCCGCTCGACGATTTCCGGCAGCGTGCCGTCCGGCGACATGCCCGAGAAGATCAGGCCGCCCTTTTCCAGCGGCTCGCGATAGCCGGCATTGACCTCATAGCGGTGGCGGTGGCGTTCGCTGATGTCGGTGGCGTTGTAGATGCCCGCGACGACGCTGTTGCCGGTGAGTTTCGCCGGATAGGCGCCCAGCCGCATGGTGCCGCCAAGGTCGGTTTCGGCGGTGCGCTTCTGCAGGCCTTCCTTGCTCATCCATTCGGTGATGAGGCCGACCACCGGCTCGCTGGTTTCACCGAATTCGGTGGTGGAGGCGTTGGCGATGCCCGCCGTGTTCCGCGCGCCCTCTATGCAGGCCATCTGCATGCCGAGGCAGATGCCGAAGAAGGGCACATTGCGTTCGCGGGCGAATTTGACCGAGGCGATCTTGCCTTCCGACCCGCGCACGCCGAAGCCGCCGGGAACGAGGATGCCGTGCATCGGTTCCAGGCGGGCGGCGATGTCCGCGCCCTCTTCCTCGAACAGTTCGGCGTCCAGCCATTTGATGTTGACCTTCACCCGGTTGGCGAAGCCGCCATGGGTCAGCGCTTCATAGAGCGACTTATAGGCATCCGGCAGGCCGACATATTTGCCGACCACGCCGATGGTGACTTCGCCTTCCGGATTCTGCTGCCGGTCCATGATGTCGTGCCAGCGGTCGAGCGTGGGCGCGGGCGCGTTTTCGATGCCGAAGGCGCGCAGCACTTCGTCGTCCAGCCCCTCCGCATGATATTGGGTCGGGACGGCATAGATGCTGCTGGCGTCGAGGGCCGGGATGACCGCTTCGGGGCGGACGTTGCAGAACAGGGCGATCTTGCGCCGCTCGCTTTCCGGCAGCGGATGTTCGCAGCGGCAGAGCAATATGTCGGGCTGGATGCCCAGCGACGTCAGTTCGCGCACGCTGTGCTGGGTCGGCTTGGTCTTCAGCTCGCCCGCCGCCGCGATATAGGGGACCAGCGTCACATGGACGAAGATGGAGCGGTTGCGCCCCAGATCGTTGTGGAGCTGGCGGATCGCCTCCATGAAGGGAAGCGATTCGATGTCGCCCACCGTGCCGCCGATCTCGCACAGCACGAAATCGAGGTCGTCGGATTCGGCGAGGGCGAAGGCCTTGATCTCGTCCGTGACGTGCGGGATCACCTGCACCGTCGCGCCCAGATAGTCGCCGCGCCGTTCCCGCTGGATGATGGTCTGATAGACCCGGCCCTGCGTCACATTGTCCGACTGCCGCGCCGAAACGCCGGTGAAGCGCTCATAATGACCGAGGTCGAGGTCGGTTTCCGCCCCGTCGTCGGTCACATAGACCTCGCCATGCTGATACGGGCTCATCGTGCCCGGATCGACGTTGAGATAGGGATCGAATTTCCGGATACGCACACGGAAACCTCGCGCCTGCAGCAGTGCTGCGAGCGAAGCGGCCATCAGGCCCTTGCCAAGCGAGGAGACCACGCCGCCGGTGATGAAAATATACCGCGCCATGGGAGGAGAGGCTTAGCCTTTTACAAACGAGTTGGGCAAGCGCGCGAATCATCGCGCGTGCGAAAAAAGCGAAATGGGGAGGTCAGGCCGCCTAGTTGGCGAGCGGGACCGCGCCGTTGGCGGCGTTGCCGCCCGCCGCGCCCGCAGCGCCTGCCAGCGGATCGTTGCCGGTCGCCGGGGCCGGAGCGGATGCCGGAGCCTGAGGGGGCGCCTGCTTCACCAGCGAGGTGTCGATGTCGCTCGGCCGGTGCTGGACCGAGGCGATCACCGCAAGCACGACCGACAGCGTCACGAAGATGCCGGCGAGGACCGTGGTCGACCGGGTCAGGAAATCCGCCGCGCCGCGCGCCGACATGAACCCCGCCGGGCTGCCGCCGACGCCCAGGCCGCCGCCTTCCGACTTCTGCATCAGGATGACGGTGACCAGCAGGGCAGCGACGATGGCCTGCACGACGAGGATGAAGGTGAACATGAGACGAATATCTGTCCGGTAAAGGGTGGGTTGCCGCGCACATAGCGATGATGGGGCGCGGGGGCAACCGCCCCCGTCCTCTCTCCCCCCCTCCCGCAAGCGGGAGGGGCTTGTTTATTGGCGATCAGGCCGCTGCCGCGATCACCGGGGCGAATTTCGCCGCCGCGAGGCTCGCGCCGCCGATCAGGCCGCCGTCGACATCGGCCAGCGCCAGAAGCTCCGCCGCATTGTCGCCGTTCATCGATCCGCCGTAGAGGATTCGCATCCCCTCCGCCTCGACTCCGATCCGGCTCGCCAGCGCGGCACGCAGGGCGGCGTGCATCGCGGCGACCGCTTCCATGGTGGGGATCCGGCCCGTGCCGATGGCCCAGATCGGTTCATAGGCGATGGCCAGCCAGTCCGCCGCCGCCCCGTCCGGCAGGGACGCCAGCAACTGGGCCGCGACCACCGCTTCCGCGTTGCCGGCATCGCGCACGTCGAGGCTTTCGCCCACGCAGAGGATGACCTTCAGCCCCGCCGCCCGCGCCGCCAGCGCCTTCGCCGCGATGTCCGCGTCGGTTTCGCCCTGGTCCTGCCGCCGCTCGCTATGGCCGACGATGGTCCAGCTCGCCCCGGCTTCCGCCAGCATGGCCGCGGACAGACAGCCGGTATGCGCGCCGCTTTCCTTCATATGGCAGTCCTGCGCGCCGATGAAGATCGCACCCTTCACGCCGTCCGCCGGCGAAATCAGCGTCGCGGGCAGGCACAGCCCGACTTCCACCGCCGGATAGTCGCGCGCGAGGCCGCCGATCGCCTCCACCTCGCCCAGCTGGGCGCGCAGGCCGTTCATCTTCCAGTTGCCGACAACCAGCTTTCGCCTGCTCATCGATCTTTCCCCTTATGGTTATTGCTGCACGGTCCCCTGCGGCACGGCTCTCCAATCCGCGCCGCCGGGTTGGCCGAGCCGATGAACGGCGTGCGGCCATTTGTCCAGCCTTGGCACCCCAGCGCCCCTTGCCCGCGCGACGATCCGCCCTTAAAGCGGGCCGCCATCAAAGCCGCTTTTACGGACTTTCCTCCATGCTTTCAGTCTTTCGCCGTTTCATCCGCTCCAAATTCGGCGCCTTTGCGGCCCTGATCTTCCTGGGGATCATCGCGGCCGCCTTCATCATGGGGGACATTACGAGCGGCAAGTTCGGATCGTCCCTTGGCGGCGGCGAGACCGCCGCCAAGGCGGGCGGGTCGCGCCTCACCATGACCGAATTGCAGGACCGGGTGCAGCGCGTGTTCGAAAATGCGCGCAGGTCCAATCCGGGATTGCAGATCGGCGACTTCCTGGCGCAGGGCGGCGCGGCGCAGGTCTATGACCAGCTTGTCGCGTCGATGACGCTGAAGGAATATGCGAGCGACCAGAAGGTGCACATCTCCAAGCGGCTGGTCGATGCCCAGATCGCGCAGATCCCCGCCTTCCAGGATGCGGCCGGCAATTTCAGCCAGGAGAATTTCCGGCAGTTGCTGCTGCGCGAGCGGATCACCGAACAGGCGCTGCGCGACGACATCAGCCGCGAGATACTGGAGCGGCAGATGCTGGCCCCGCTGGGGCTGGGCGTGAAGCTGACCGACTCCATGGTGCTGCCCTATGCCTCGCTGCTGCTGGAGGCGCGCCAGGGCACCATCGCCCTCGTTCCCGCGACCGCGTTCAAGGACATTGCCGACCCGACCGACGCGCAACTCGGCGATTTCTACAGGAAGAATGCCGCGCGCTATACGATTCCGGAACAGCGCCGCATCCGCTACGCCGTGATCGACGCCGAACGCTTCGCGCAGGCCGCGCAGCCGACCGATGCGGAGATCGCCGGCTATTATAATCAGAACAAGGCCGCCTACGCCGCGAAGGAGAGCCGCAGCTTCGAGCAGCTGATCCTGCCGACCGAGGCGGGCGCCAAGGCGATCGCGGATCAGGTGAAGGGCGGCAAGTCGCTCGCCGGCGCAGCGCAATCGGCCGGCCTCTCCGTCTCCGAACTGAAGGACCAGAGCCGGGAGGCGCTGGCCTCCGCCGCGTCCGCCGCCGTCGCCAATGCCGGTTTTGCCGCGAAACAGGGCGAGCTGGTGGGGCCGCTGCGTGGATCGCTGGGCTGGGTGCTGCTGCGGGTCACGGCGGTCAGCACGACCCCGGCCCGCGCGCTGGCGGCGGTGCGGGACGAGATCGTCACCACGCTGCGCGCGCAGAAGGAGAAGCGGCTGCTCAATGACTTCACCGGCAAGATCGAGGATCAGATCGCCAATGGCGGCAGCTTCGAGGAAGTGGTGAAGGACAATGGCCTGAAGCTGGAAACGACGCCGTTCCTCGTCTCCTCCGGCAAGCAGGTGGAGGATGTGGCCTATCAGGTGCCGGCGGATGTGAAGCCGCTGCTCGCCCCTGTCTTCGGCATGAGCCAGGACGACGATGCGCAACTGGTCCCGATCGTTGCCGACAAGCGCTATGCCCTGACCGCGCCCGGCGACATACAGGCCGCCGCGCCGCCGCCGCTCGCCAAGGTGAAGCCGCTGGTCGCGATGCAGTACAAGCTGGCGCAGGGCAATGAGAAGGCCAAGGCATTGGCCGAGCAGATCCGCGCCAAGGTCGCCAAGGGCATGAAGCTGGACGAGGCGGTCGCCGCCGCCGGCGTCGCCCTGCCCAAGCCGCAGGTGGTGGGCGGCCGCCGCGCCGACATCATGCGCGACGGCCAGCGTCCGCCCGCCGAGGTGGCGATGCTGTTCACCATGGCGACCAACAGCGTGAAGACGCTGCCCGCCGGGCAGGATCGCGGCTATTTCGTGGTGCAGTTGAACGGCATCAAGCGCGGCGATGCAGGCAGCGACAAGGCGCTGGTGAATCAGGTCCGCGACCAGCTCAGCGAAGTGGTCGGCCAGGAATATGGCCAGCAGTTCGAGCGGGCGGTCGAGAAGGAGCTGGGCGTCAGGCGGAACGCCAATGCGGTGGCCGGCGTGCAGCGCGCGCTCGCCAACGCCAATAGTGGCGGTCAGTAAGGTGGTTGCGGGGAGACCGGCGGAGATGGACGGCATCGAGAGCGCGCGCAAGGCATTGGCGGCGGGGCAATCCGCGCTGGTGTGGCGGCGCCAGATCGCCGACACGGACACGCCGATTTCCGCCGCGCTGAAATTGTTCGAGCCCGATCGCGGCGATTTCCTGCTGGAATCGGTCGAGGGCGGCGCGGTGCGAGGCCGCCACAGCCTGATCGGGCTCGCCCCCGACCTCGTCTTCCGGGCGCAGGGCCATGCGGCGGAGATCAACCGGCAATGGGCGACCGACCGGGAGGCCTTCGTGCCGGAAGGCGCCGATGCGCTGGACGCGTTGCGGGCGCTGGTGGCGGAATGCCGGGCTGAGCTTGATCCGGCGCTGCCCGCTGCGCTGGCCTGTCTGGTCGGTTATTTCGGCTATGAGACGGTCGGGCTGGTCGAGAAACTGCCGCGTCCGCCCGAAAATGCGATTGCGCTGCCGGACATGCTGTTCGTGCGGCCGACGGTGATATTGGTGTTCGACCGGTTGGCCGATGCACTGTTCCTGGTCGCCCCGGTGTGGAAGGGAAGCTTTGCCGATGCCGACCGCGCCGTCGAGCAGGCGCTGGAACGGATCGACGCCGTTGCCGCCCGGCTGGCGGCTCCCCTCCCCGCGCAGGCCGCTCCCGCCGGGATTGCGGAAGTCGCCGTGACGCCGGTGCTGGAGCCGGGCCGCTATGCCGCGATGGTCGAAAAGGCGAAGGACTATATCGTTGCGGGCGACATTTTTCAGGTGGTGCTGGCGCAGCGCTTCACCAGCCCGTTCACGCTGCCGCCGATTGCGCTTTACCGGGCATTGCGGCGGATCAACCCTTCGCCCTTCCTTTATTATCTCGACCTGCCCGGCTTTGCGCTGATCGGGTCGAGTCCGGAAATTCTGGTCCGGGCGCGGGACGGCGAGGTCACGATCCGGCCCATCGCCGGCACCCGGCCCCGCGGCAGGAATGCCGTCGAAGATGCCGCCAACCGCGAAAGCCTGCTGGCCGACCCCAAGGAGCGGGCGGAGCATCTGATGCTTCTGGACCTGGGGCGTAACGATGTGGGGCGGGTCGCGGCGGCCGGCACCGTCACCGTGACGGACAGCTACAGCGTCGAATTCTACAGCCATGTGATGCATATCGTGTCGAACGTGGTGGGACGGCTGGCGCCGGACCGGGACGCGCTGGACGCCTTGTTCGCGGGCTTTCCCGCGGGGACCGTGTCGGGAGCGCCCAAGGTGCGCGCCTGCGAGATCATCGCGGAACTGGAGCCGGAAACGCGCGGGGCCTATGCCGGGGGCGTCGGCTATTTCGGGCCGGACGGCAATATGGATAGCTGCATCGTGCTGCGCACCGCCGTGCTCAAGGACGGCGTTATGCATGTGCAGGCGGGCGCTGGCATCGTCGCGGATTCGACGGCGGAATATGAGCAGCGGGAGTGCGAGGCGAAGAGTGGCGCGTTGCTCGCCGCTGCGCGGGAAGCGGTGGCGCTGGCGCGCGAGTCAGGGTTTGGGCAGTAGGGTTGTTGCGGTGATTGGCGGCGGTCTATGGCCATCCCAGGACATTCCCCTCTCGTAAACGGGAGGGGTTAGGGGTGGGCGCGAGCGGAGCGAGCTTCTGACTTGGCCGTTGCAAAACAACGCGGATGTTGCGCCAGCCCACCCCCTAACCCCCTCCGGCTTGCGGGAGGGGGAACATCCGCTCCCCACCCAAGCGCGCCATCGGTCAGCTCACTTCAAAGCTCACCCCTGGCGCGCCGGATTTCGAACCATTTGCGCACATTGTCATTATGCTCTTGCAGCGTGTCCGCGAAGATATGGCCGCCCTTCCCGTCCGCGACGAAGTAGAGCGCCTTTGTCTCCGCCGGGTGCAGCACCGCGAGGATCGACAGGCGTCCCGGATTGGCGATCGGCCCCTTGGGCAGACCGGTCATCGCATAGGTGTTATAGTCGTTGACCGCGGCGATTTCAGACTTCCTGATCCGCCGGCCCAAGGGCTTGCCCCGAGTGATCGGATAGATGATCGTCGGATCGGCCTGGAGCATCATGCGCGCCTTCAGGCGATTGCCGTAAACCCCGGCGACGGTCGGCCGCTCGGCAGGCACGGCCGTTTCCTTTTCGACGATGCTGGCGAGGATGACGGCTTCCCCGGGCGTTTTTGCGACCGTGTTGGGCGCCCGTTCCGCCCACATCTTCGCCAGCGCCTTGCTCATCGCACCCTGCATGCGCTTCAGCACCGCCGCCCGGCTCTCGCCCTTGTCGAAGGCATAGCTGTCGGGCAGAACGCTGCCTTCCTCCGGCACCGGAATCTCGCCCGTCAGTTCCTCATTCGCCATCAGCCGTTCATGGACCAGGATGGAGGGCATGCCCTCCGGTATGGTGACCAGCCGGGTCAGCGTCCTGCCGCCCTGGAGGATGCGGAAAATATCGGAATTGCTGGCGCCCTTGGGAATCAGGAATTCGCCCGCCTTGATCGACTTGCCGCGGCCGAAGACCTTGGCCCGCGTCAGGAAGGCGTCGGCGGAGCGCACCGCCCCCTTCTGCTTCAGGAGAATGGCGGTGTCCGCGATGGTCGAGCCTTCGGGCACGACGATGGCGATGTCCTTCGTCGCCGGGCCTGCCTCGGTCCAGCCATAGACGAAGCGGAAAGCGACGAACGCCGCGACGGCCAGGCCGATCAGCACTATGCCCAAGCCAAGCCGTCGCATCGCCGATGTCTCAGACCGCCTTCATGATGAGCGAGGCGTTGGTGCCGCCGAAGCCGAACGAATTGTTCAGCACCGCGCGCACCTTGCGTTCCTTGGCGACATGCGGGACGAGGTCGACGCCCTTGCAGCGTTCGCTCGGCTCGTCGAGGTTCAGCGTCGGCGGCACGATCTGGTCGCGCAGCGCCAGGATGCAGAAGATGCTCTCCACCGCGCCCGCGCCGCCCAGCAGATGGCCGATGGCCGACTTGGTCGAGCTCATCGACATGGTGCCCAGATGTTCCCCGAACAGCCGCTTCACCGCGCCCAGTTCCAGCTCGTCGCCCAAAGGCGTCGAAGTGCCGTGCGCGTTCACATAGTCGATGTCGCCAAGGCCGAGGCCGGATTTCCTGAGCGCCATTTCCATGGAACGATAGGCGCCATTGCCCTCCGGATGGGGGGCGGTGACGTGATAGGCGTCGCCCGACAGGCCATAGCCGACGACTTCGGCGTAGATTTTCGCGCCGCGCGCCTTGGCCCGCTCATATTCCTCCAGCACGACCACGCCCGCGCCTTCGCCCATGACGAAGCCGTCGCGGTTGACGTCATAGGGCCGCGAGGCCTTTTCCGGCGTGTCGTTGAAGGCGGTGGAAAGCGCGCGGGCCTGGGCGAAGCCGGCGATGCCGATCGGGCAGATCGCGCTTTCCGCGCCGCCCGCCAGCATCACGTCGGCATCGTCCAGCGCGATCATGCGGGCAGCATCGCCGATCGAATGCGCACCGGTCGAGCAGGCCGTGACGACGGCGTGATTGGGGCCCATGAGACCGTATTTGATCGACACCTGGCCGGAGATCAGGTTGATGAGGCGGCCGTGGACGAAGTGCGGGCTGACCCGGCCGGGCCCCCGGTTCGCCAGCACCAGCGATTCGCTTTCGATGCCCGGCAGGCCGCCAATGCCCGAACCGATGGAACAACCGGCGCGCAGCCGCTCCTCCTCGCTCATATTGTCGAGACCCGCGTCGCGCAGCGCCTGGCTGGCGGCGGAAATGCCGTAGACGATGAACGGGTCGACCTGCCGCTGGATCTTGTGATCCACGTCCAGCCCGGCATCATAGCCATATTCATGATCCGCCGGCTTCACTTCGCAGGCGATGCGGCACTTATATTCGCTGGCGTCGAAGCGCGTGATCGTCGCCGCGCCGGACTTCGACGCGATGATGTTCTTCCAGGTCGTTTCCACATCCCCGCCGAGCGGGCTGACCATGCCAAGGCCGGTGACGACAACACGACGCATATGCTTGCTCCGAAAAATAGTCTTTGGCTCAACGCCGCCCATCTAGCCATTGGAAAGGCGATTGTGAACGGGACCAGATACGAAAAGGCTCCCCAAGACCCGGTTTTGCCGGACAGGAGGAGCCATTCCCTTTTGTAAACGCAGCGGCCACCCGATGCCGGGCAGGCCGCCGAACGTTCTTACTGCTTGCTGTCGATATAATCGATGGCATCCTTGACGGTGGCGATCTTCTCGGCCGCATCGTCAGGGATTTCGACGCCGAATTCTTCCTCGAACGCCATCACCAGCTCAACGATGTCCAGGCTGTCAGCGCCCAGATCGTCGATGAAGCTCGCATCCTCGGTCACCTTTTCGGCTTCGACGCCCAGATGCTCGACGACGATTTTCTTTACGCGATCCGCGGTCTCACTCATGAGTGGTCCTTCTTACTGGGTATCGTTGATGGTTCTGAATATTTGTTAAGGCATGCCCTAGAGGCAAGCCCAACGAGAGGCAAGAGGCAAGAAACAATCGGATGGCATCGCCCCACCTGCATTCGACTCCTCAGCCCCGATGGCACAAGGTTGCCCTTTTGCAAATGCCCAAAATTTTCTGCCGCGATGGAATAAAGCCGCAGCGTGGGACTTTGGGACCGACCGATCCTTCCCCCTCAGATCATCGCCATGCCGCCATTGACGTGCAGCGTCTGGCCGGTGACGTAACCCGCTTCCTTGCTGGCGAGATAGACCACGGCCGCGCCGATGTCCTCCCCCGCGCCCAGATCGCCCGCCGGAATCCTGGCGAGGATCGCGCCTTTCTGCGCATCGTTCAGCGCGTCGGTCATGGCGGAGCGGATGAAGCCGGGCGCCACGCAGTTCACGGTGATGCCCCGGCTCGCCAGTTCCTGTCCCAGCGACTTGGACATGCCGATGATGCCGGCCTTGGACGCGGCATAATTGGCCTGTCCCGGATTGCCGGTGACGCCCACGACCGAGGTGATGGAGACGATGCGGCCGAAACGCGCCTTCATCATCGGCTTGGCGGCGGCGCGGGCCAGGCGGAAGGCGGCCTCCAGATTGACGGCGATCACGTCCGACCATTCCTCGTCCTTCATACGCAGGATCAGATTGTCGCGGGTGATGCCGGCATTGTTGACGAGGATGTCGAGCTTGCCGCCCAGCGCTTCCACCGCTTGGCCCACCAGCGCGTCGACCGCCGCCGGGTCGCCGAGGTTGCAGACGAGCGTCTTGTGGTCCCCGCCCAGTTCCGCGGCGAAGGCCTTCAGCTTCTCCTCATTGCTGCCCGAAAGGGCGAGCGTGGCGCCCTGCGCGGCGAGGGCCTTCGCAATGGCGGAGCCGATGCCCCCCGAAGCGCCCGTCACCAGCGCGGTCATGCCTGTCAGATCGAACATTCTAATCTCCCTTGAAGTTCGGCGTCCGGCGCTCGAAAATGGCGTCGATCGCCTCATCATGATCCGCCGTCGCATGGGCCAGCGCCTGCATCGCGCCCGCCATTTCCATGATCTGGTTCAATTCCGCCGTCTGCGCCGCGCGCAGCAGCCGCTTGGTCATCCGCGTGGCATGGGGCGGATTGGCGGCGATCCTGTCCGCCACCCTGCGCGCCGCCGCCAGCAGGTCGGCGTCCGGCACCACCTCGCTCACCAGCCCGATCCGCAGCGCCTCTTCCGCGTCGATGGTCTCACCGGTCAGCGCCAGTTCGGTCGCCTTGGAGAAGCCGACGATGCGCGGCAGCAGCCACGCGCCGCCATCGCCGGAAACGATGCCCAGCTTGACGAAGGATTCCGCGAATTTTGCGGATTGCGCCGCGATCCTGACATCGCACATCAGCGTCAGGTCGCAGCCCGCGCCGATGGCCGGGCCGTTGACCGCCGCGATCACCGGCAGTTCGAGCGCCTGGAACAGCAGCGGCAGCCGCTGGATTCCCGCCCGGTAGTTGCGCCGCGTCTGCGCCGGCAGTCCCGCGCGCAGGCCGCCCGCATCGGGGCGCATCGCATTGAGGTCGCCCCCCGATGAAAAGGCGCTGCCCGCCCCGGTCAGGATCGCCACCCGCACCGACAGATCGCGATCCGCCTGCTCGAACACCGCGCACAGGGCGTCGACCATCGCCGGATCGGAGATCGGGTTGCGCCGGTCCGGCATGTCGAGCGTGACCGTCAGGACGGCTCCGTCACGGCTGGTCAGGACGGGAGCGCTGCTCATGCCGCCGCTCACAGCGCGCCCAGCGCGGCCTCGATATCGTCCATCGTCACGACGCTGCGCACGGTGGCGTCGGGAGCGATGCGCTTCACCATCGGACCCAGCACCTTGCCGCCCAGTTCGACGAATTCGGTGACGCCCGCGTCCCACATGGCGGCGACGGATTCGCGCCAGCGCACTCGGCCCGTCACCTGCTCGACCAGCCGCAGCCTGATCTCGTCCGGATCGGCGATCGCGCTTGCCAGCACATTGGCATAGACGGGCAGCAGCGGCGTGTTGATCGCCGCCTTGCCCAGGGCATCCTCCATCGCCTCCGCCGCGGGCTGCATCAGCGGGCAGTGGAAGGGCGCGGAAACCGGCAGCAGGACGCCGCGCTTGATGCCATGGTCCTTCACCAGCGCGACGGCGCGCTCGATCGCGCCGCGATGGCCGGAAATCACCACCTGCGTCGGATCATTGTCATTGGCGACGGTGCAGACCTCACCCTGCGCAGCCGCCTCCGCCAATGCCTGCGCCTTTTCGATGTCGGCCCCCAGCAGGGCAGCCATCGCGCCCTCGCCCACCGGCACCGCCGCCTGCATCGCCCGCCCGCGCAGCTTCAGCAGCTTCGCCGTGGTGCCGATGTCGAACGCCTCCGCCGCGCAGAGCGCGCTATATTCACCCAGCGAGTGACCGGCGACATAATCGCCCTTCTCCGCCAGCGAAAAGCCGCCTTCCTTCTGCATCACGCGCAGGGTCGCCAGCGCATTGGCCATGATCGCGGGCTGGGCGTTTTCCGTCAGCGTCAGGTCGCTTTCCGGCCCCTCCACCATGATGCGGAACAAATGCTGCGACAGGGCGTCATCGACCTCCTGAAACAGCTCCCTCGCGGCCGGGCTCGCATCGGCCAGCGCCTTGCCCATGCCGACCGACTGGCTGCCCTGACCTGGAAAAAGAAATGCCCTCATCATCCACCTTCTGACATGCGCGCCCCTGCAAAAGCGCAATTTTTCGAAGTCGTTACACTTTGAGACACAAATGCCGTTGAGGCGCCCGGCCCATTTCGGCAGTTCTCGTTGGAGGACCGCCTTTAACGATGACGGAGTATAAGGAAAAGGTGCGATATCGCTTTGGATGGATCACGGGAACCGCGCTGGTCCTGTCGGGCTGCGCAGCCGGTCCCGATTATCGCGCCCCTGCCCCCGCAGCGCTCGGCGTGCCGGCGGCCTATAGCCAGGGCGGCGGCGCTCCGCTCGACGAAGCGGAGCTTGGCACCTGGTGGACGCGGCTCGACGATCCGGCGCTGAGCGGCCTGATCGACCGGGCGATCGCCCATAATCTGGACATCGTTCAGGCGCAGGCGCGTCTGCGCCAGGCGCGGGAGTCGCTGCGGCAGGCAAGGGCCGCCTTCCTGCCGCAGGTGAACGGATCGGCCAGCGGCGGGCGCAACTACAGCAGCCGGGATGCGGGCGGGCGGCTGGACCCCAGCGGCAATCCGATCGGCGGCGGCGGCTCCAACTGGTCGAGCAGCTATTCGGTGGGCGCCAATGCAAGCTGGCAGGTCGACCTCTTCGGTGAACTGTCCCGTTCGGCGGAGGCAGCGCGGGCCGATCTTGCCGCATCCGGCTATGACCTGGCCAATGTGCGGGCGACGATCGTCTCCGAACTCGTCACCAACTATGTGCAGGCGCGTCTGGCGCAGGAGCAGTTGCGCGTCGCGAGGGAGACGCAGGCGATCCAGCAGGACAATTACAACATCGCCAACTGGCGGCTTCAGGCGGGCCTCGTCTCCTCGATCGACGCGGAGCAGGCGCGGGCGCAACTGGCGCAGACCAACGCCACCGTACCGCAGCTTGAGGCGAGCCTTCGGGGCAGCCTCAACCGTATCGCCGTGCTGACGGGGCAGGCGCCCGGCGAAGCGACCCGGAGCCTTGAAACGCCGGCGCCGATTCCCGCCGCGCCCGCGCAGATCGCCACCGGCATTCCCGCCGACACGCTGCGCCAGCGGCCGGACGTGCGCTCGGCCGAACGGGCGCTGGCCGCCGCGACGGCGCGCATCGGCGTGGCGCAGGCGCAGCTTTATCCTTCCCTTGGCATCAGCGGCAATATCGGCACCACGTCCAACAGTTTCAAAGACCTGTTCAGCCTGGTCACCGGCGGCGTATTCGCCAATGTGGCGCAGGTCATCTTCGACGGCGGACGCCTCGCCTCGCAGGTCCGTTCGCAACGGGCGGCCACCGACGCCGCCTTCGCCGCCTACAAGCAGACGGTGCTGACCGCGCTGGAGGATGTGGAGAATGCCATGGCGTCGCTGTCGAGCGCCCGCGCCCGCAAGGCGGAGTTCGCGACCGCCTATGAAGCGTCGAACAATGCCGCGATACTGGCGCGCAGCCAGTATCAGGCGGGCCTGATCGATTTCCAGACGCTTTCCCAGAGCGAGAATTCGCTTTTGAACGCGCGCAACAGCCTTGCCGGCGCGCAATCCGACGAGGTCCTTGGCCTGGCCCAGCTTTACAATGCGCTGGGCGGCGGCTGGCAGAATATGGAAGGCCGTCCCCCCTCATGAGCAAAAAGACGAGCAATGATGTGACCAGCGATCAGGACATCAACGACTTTCTTGGCGCGCGGCCGGAAAAGCCGTGGCGCAAATGGGTGGTCCGGGGCGCGGTGGGCGTCGCCCTGCTGATCCTCATCCTGCTGCTTGCGCGCTGCTTTTCGGGCGACGACAAGCCCAATTATGCGACGCGGGAAGTGCGCAAGGGCGACCTTACCGTCTCCGTATCCGCCACCGGCAATCTGAAGCCCATCAATCAGGTCGATGTCGGTTCCGAACAGTCGGGCAAGATCACGGCGGTCTATGTCGATGTGAACGACCGCGTGACCAGGGGGCAGAAGCTGGCCGAACTCGACACCCGGCGGCTGGTGGATACGATCAACCAGAACCGCGCGCAGCTTTCCTCCTCGCAGGCCAGCGTGGCGCAGGCGGAAGCGCAGGCGGCGCTGGCCAGGGCGACGCTCGACCGCCAGCTCAACGTGTTCAAGCTTTCCGGCGGGCGCGTTCCCGCCAGGACGGAACTGGACGCCGCCCGGGCCGACTATAGTTCCGCCCTCGCCAACCTCCGCTCCGCACAGGCGCAGGTTCGCGTTTCCCAGGCGCAGCTTTCCACGGCGCAGACCAATCTTTCCATCGCCCAGATCGTCTCGCCCGTGACCGGCGTCGTCCTGTCCCGCGACATAGAGCCGGGCCAGACCGTCGCCGCCTCGCTCAACGCGCCGGTGCTCTTCACCATTGCGGAAGACCTGACACAGATGGAGGTGGAGGTTTCCGTCGACGAGGCGGATGTGGGACAGGTGAAGGAGGGCCAGAGCGCCAATTTCTCCGTCGACGCCTTCCCGGGCCGCACCTTTCCGGCGCGGGTGACGCGGGTCAATGTGGGCTCCAACAGCGCCAGCAGCAGCAGTTCCTCCTCATCATCGGGGGGCAGCGCGGCCAGCAGCACGACGGGCACCGTCGTCGCCTATACGGCGGTGCTGTCGGTGGACAACAAGGACGAGATATTGCGCCCCGGCATGACCGCGACCGCCGACATCGTGACGCAGGAACTGCATGACGTGCTGCTGGTCCCCAACAGCGCGCTTCGCTTCAAGCCCAGCGCGGGCAACCAGGGTGGCGGCATCACCAGCCAGATCGTCCCCGGCCCCCGCAGGTTCCGGCGCGGCGGCGCGAGCCGGCAGGTCAGTTTCGGCATCGGCAGCAGCCAGACCGTCTATGTCGTGGGCGAGGACGGCAATCCCAAGGCCGTGCAGGTGACCGTCGGCGCCAGCGACGGCGCGCGCACGGTCATCATGGGCGGCGACCTGAAACCGGGCATGCGCGTCATCACCGGGCAGCTTGCGGCGGGCCAGCAGGCGCCGGCGGAGGATCAGGCCGATGGCGGTTCGCAGGGCGGCGGGCCGCGCGACCGCAACCGCCGGACGGAAGGCGGCCGGTCCACCGACGGCAGCCCGGCCACTGTCGGGAAGCTCGGCAATTCGGGCGACGGGAAGGCCGAAACCGCGCCGGTCGCGCCATCGGCGCCGAAGGGTCAGGGCGGCGAGCCGCGCGGCACCGGCCGGCAGAGCGGAACCTGACGCGCATGGCCGCCGATCCGATCATCTCCCTTCGCGGCGTCACCAAGGTCTATGGCTCCGGCCCGACCGCCTTTCAGGCGCTGAAGGGCATCGACCTCGACATTGCGCAAGGCGATTTCGTGGCGGTCATGGGGCCTTCGGGCTCCGGCAAGTCGACGACGATGAACATATTGGGCTGCCTCGACGTGCCCTCCGGCGGGGAGTTCCTGTTCAAGGGCCGTCATGTCGAAACGCTCGACCGCGACCAGCGCGCCCTGCTGCGCCGCCGCTATCTGGGCTTCGTGTTCCAGGGGTTCAACCTGCTGTCCCGCACCACGGCGCTGGAAAATGTCGAACTGCCCCTGCTCTATCGCGGCGAGGACAAGAAGACCCGATATGAGGCCGGCATGGCGGCGCTCGACAAGGTGGGCCTGAAGGACTGGTGGGACCATACGCCCGCCGAACTGTCCGGCGGGCAGCAGCAGCGCGTCGCCATCGCCCGCGCCATCGTGACCCAGCCCGACGTGCTGCTGGCGGACGAGCCGACCGGCAACCTCGATTCCGAAAGATCGGTGGAGATCATGGAACTGCTGACCGACCTCAACCGCAATGGCGGCATCACCGTGCTGATGGTGACGCATGAGCCGGACATGGCGGCCTTCGCGCGGACCATCGTGCATTTCAAGGATGGGTTGGTGGAGCGGGTCGAGCAGGGAGTGACGGCGTGATGGCGATATTTTACCCCGTCATTCCCTCCTCCGCGGGGATGACGGAAATGAACGAAGGCGCGCGCTGAAGATGCTGGGCACCACCGTCATCCTCGCCTTTCGCGCGATCAACCGGCACAAGCTGCGCAGCTTCCTCACCACGCTGGGCATCATCATCGGCGTGGCGGCGGTCGTCACCATGGTCACGCTGGGCAATGGCGCGACCGCCGCCGTGCGCGAACAGATCAGCTCGCTGGGCGCCAATGTGCTGCAACTTCGTCCCGGCCAGGGGTTCGGCCGGGGCGGTGGCGGACCGCGCCCGCCCGACTTCAAGCCCGCCGACCTGACCGCCATCGAGAACCAGCTTACCGGCGTCCGCGCGGTCGCGCCGATGGTGCAGTCGAGCGGCACGGCCATCTATGAAGGCAGCAACTGGTCCACCACCGTCTATGGCACCACCGCCGCCTATTTCGAGGTGCAAAGCTGGAAGGCCGACACCGGCCGCCTTTTCATGCCGGAGGAGGAGGAAGCGGGAAAACCCGTCTGCATCATCGGCAATACGGTGCGCACCAACCTGTTCCAGAGCAATGACCCCATCGGCAAGCGCATACGCATCAAGGGCGTATCCTGCCAGGTGATCGGCGCGCTCGCGACGCGGGGCCAGGGCGGCTTCGGGGATCAGGACGATGTGGTGGTCATGCCGATCAAGTTCGTCCAGCGCCGCTTCACCGGCGACCGCGACATCAGCCAGATCATGGTCGCGGTGGACGACGCCTATGACACCAGCACGGTCCAGACCAGCCTGGAGGAGCTGATGCGCGAACGCCGCAAGGTGAAGCCGGGCGCGGAAGATAATTTCAACGTCTTCGACACCAAGCAGATCAGCGACACGCTGACCGGCACCACCACCATATTGACGCAGATCGTGGCGGCGGTGGCGGCGATTTCCCTGCTGGTGGGGGGCATCGGCATCATGAACATCATGCTGGTGTCGGTGACGGAGCGCACCCGCGAGATCGGCATCCGCCTCGCCATCGGCGCGGTGGCTCGCGAAGTGCTGATGCAGTTTCTGGTCGAGGCCATCGTGCTGTCCTGCCTGGGCGGGCTGATCGGCCTGTTCCTGGCGCTGATCGCCTCGGTCGCGATCGCTCCGCTGATGCAGGTGCCCTTCATCTTCGATGTGAAGGTGAATCTGATCGCCTTTCTCTTCTCGGCCGCGATCGGTGTCGTCTTCGGCTATTTTCCGGCCCGCCGCGCCGCCGCGCTCAACCCGATAGACGCCCTGCGCCACGAATAGGCTATCGCTTGTTCATGGCGCAGGCAGGGCGCCGGTTCCGGGTCTTGGGCCGGGTTCCCGCCTTTGCGGGAAACATTCAACTCCCCCTGCCCGTTACATTTTCTCACAATTTATCCGGCTGCCGGCACAGTCCTGCGACAAGCGCCGCCTATCGCTCCCCCATGACGCCCGCAGGGCATTGCGAAAGGGAGATCATGATCAAGACCGCCATTCTGGGCCTGTCGGCCTGCGCCCTGCTGTTCGGCCTGGGCGTCGGCCCCTGGGGCGGCGTCCCCGGTCCCCGGCCCGCACCCGTGCTGGAAGGCAAGGACCGTCCGATCCTGCTCCAGCGCATGGTCGTGACGGCAACGCCGCTTTCCAACTGACCTCATCCGCGCCTTCTACCCACCATCGTGCGCGAAAGGGGGTGCCGGCTGGCGATAAAGCAGATGTGGCGACAGAAACCTGGAGCGTGCGGCCCGCGTCCGATCCACCTGATGCAGCGCGCTCTGGAACGAAGCCCCGAAGCCCCTTCGGGGCTTTTTCCATGCCATGGCTCAGGCGGAAAATGGAAATGCGCCCTTCTTCGAAAAGCTGAACGGACATTCATGCAAATCACTGGAAAAACAGGAATTATGAACCGATATTCAGACTAATTCCGCACCTGTTACATTTTCCGACATTCTTTGCTGACCGATGGCACAAGCCTGCGACAAATGCGTCCTACTTCTGCTTCAACGCCGGACAGCCGGCGGCAAGATCGAAGAAGAAGGAGCAAGTCCATGTTCAGGAAGTTTCTCGCGGCGCTGACCGCCACCACCATGATCGCAAGCCCCATGGTCGTCAGCCAGGCGCAGGCCGCGCCGCAGCGGGAAGTGCATCAGGTGGTGAAGCATGGCCCCCATGGCCGCACCGTCACCAAGACCACGGTGATCCGCAAGGACAATCATCGCCGCTGGGCCAAGGGCCAGCGTTTCGACCGCCGCCATGCGAGCAACTATCGCGTGATCGACAATTATCGCGGCTATCGCCTGCGCACCCCGCCGCGCGGCTATCATTGGGTTCGTTCGGGCAATGACGCGCTGTTGGTCGCCATCGCCAGCGGCATCATCGCATCGGTCGTCACCGGCGCGATCCGCTAAGGCCGAGACGCCCCGGAGCCGCGCTCCGGGGCGTTCTATACCAGCCCCGTCAGATAATAGACCGCGATCACCACGAAGACGGTGAAGGTCTTGATCAGCGTCAGGGCGAAAATATCCTTATAGGCCTGCCGGTGCGTCAGGCCCGTCACCGCCAGCAAGGTGATGATCGCGCCATTGTGCGGCAGGCTGTCCATCCCCCCGCTCGCCATGGAGGCCACCCGGTGCAGCACCTCGCGCGGGATGCCCGCCGCATCGCCCGCCGCCGCGAACTGTTCCGCCATGGCGGCAAGCGCGATCGACAGCCCACCCGAAGCCGAGCCGGTGATGCCGGCAAGCGACGTCACGGTAATCGCCTCATTGACCAGTGGATCGGGCACGGCCTTCAGCGCTTCCTTCACCGCCAGGAAACCCGGCAGCGCGGCGATCACCGCGCCGAAGCCATATTCGACCGCTGTATTCATCCCCGCCAGCAGCGCGCCACCCACGGCCGCCTTCGACCCATCGGCAAAGCGCCGCGCCACTTGCGGAAAGGCGAAGAGCAGGATCGTCCCTATGCCCAGCAGCAAGGCGCCCTCCACCGCCCAGAGCGCGGCGACCTGAGCCACCTTCACCACGACGGGATCGGTCAGGCCGGCCAGCGACACGGCCACCTCCTCCCCCGCCACAAGGCGCGGGATCAGCATGGTCAGCGCCAGATTGCCCAATCCCACCACCAGCAGCGGCAGCAGGGCGATCAGCGGATGCACGGTCCGATCGCCCCGGTCCGCGGCTTCCGGCTCGTTCACCAGGGTCTCCGGCGCGCCATAGCCCTCCCCCGCCGCCTGCATCGCGCGCCTGCGCCAGCCCAGATAGGTGAGGCCCAGCCCCATGATGCAGACCGATCCTGCCAGCCCCAGCACCGGGGCCGCCCAGGCGGTCGTGCCGAAGAAGCTGGTCGGGATGATGTTCTGGATCTGCGGCGTTCCCGGCATCGCATCCATGGTGAAGGTGATGGCGCCAAGACCGATGGTCGCGGGTATCAGCCGCTTGGGAATGTCGCCCTGCCGGAACATCTCCGCGGCGAAGGGATAGACGGCAAACACCGCCACGAACACCGAAACGCCGCCATAGGTCAGCAGCGCCGACACCAGCATGATCGCCGGGATCGCCTGGCCTGCCCCCACCAGCCCGATCACGGCGGTCACGATCGCGCGCGAGAAGCCGGAAACCTCTATCAGCTTGCCGAACAGCGCGCCGAGCAGGAACACCGGGAAATAAAGCTTCAGGAAGCTTCCCACCCTTTCCATGAAGACGCCGGAAAAGACCGCTGGCACGGCGGCGGGATCGGTCAGGAACACGGCCAGCATCGCCAGCAGCGGCGCCATCACGATGACGCTCATCCCCCGATAGGCCGCGACCATCAGCAATATCAGCGACAGGGCCGCTATTCCGACCGCCATAAGATACCCCCCCTCCGTTCGGGCTGAACCTGCCGAAGCCCCGCCCGTCAATCCTCGCAACCGAGATTAAAGAAGAAAAGGGCTTCGACAAGCTCATCCCCAACGGTAAAATTGCGTGCCCCTGCTGCGCCGATCCGCCCTTGCCTTTCCCGCGCATTTCCGTCATAGGCGCCGCTTCGCACGACCCGGGGTGACTCGCGGTCGCGCGAATCAATGCTTGAGACGACAGCCGGAGGGGCGTTCCACATGGGGTGGGCGTCAGCGATCGGCCAACAGATGAGGCAATACCCATGGCTCTTTACGAGCATGTGTTCCTTGCGCGCCAGGATCTGGCACAGGCGCAGGTGGACGCTCTGGCGGAAACCGCCACCAAGATCGTCGAGGATATGCAGGGCAAGGTGACCAAGGTCGAGACCTGGGGCCTGCGCTCGCTGGCCTACAAGATCGCCAAGAACCGCAAGGCGCATTATGTGATGCTGAACATCGACGCCCCGGCCGGCGTCGTCGCGGAACTGGAGCGCCAGACCCAGATCAACGAAGACATCATCCGCTACATGACCATCAAGGTCGATGAGCTGGAGACCGGTCCGTCGGTCATGATGCGCAAGCAGGAACGCGCCGAACGCGGTCCGCGCGGCGATCGTGGCGACCGCAATGATCGTGGGGGCGATCGCGGCCCGCGCCGCGAGCGCGAAGAAGCCGCCGGCGAATAAGGAGATCTGAACCATGGCACGCCCGTTTTTCCGCCGCCGCAAGAGCTGCCCCTTCGCCGCCAAGGATGCGCCGAAGATCGATTACAAGGACGTCCGTCTGCTGCAGGGCTTCGTGTCCGAGCGCGGCAAGATCGTCCCCAGCCGCATCACCGCGGTGTCCGCCAAGAAGCAGCGCGAGCTGGCCCAGGCCATCAAGCGCGCCCGTCACCTGGGCCTGCTGCCCTATATCGTGAAGTAAGGGAGAAAGACCCATGGAAATCATTCTCCTTGAACGCATCGAGAAGCTGGGCGCCATCGGCGACGTCGTCACCGTGAAGGACGGTTACGCGCGTAACTACCTGCTGCCCAACAAGAAGGCACTGCGTTCGAACGCCGCCAACAAGAAGGTCTTCGAAGCGAACCGCGCGAAGATCGAGGCCGACAACGCCGCTCGCCGCTCGGACGCCGAAAAGGCTGCCGAAGGCGTGAACGGCAAGCAGATCGTCCTGATCCGCCAGTCGTCGAACGCCGGCCACCTCTATGGTTCGGTCGCCGTCCGTGACGTCGTCGAAGCGCTGCACGCCGATGGCGTCACCAACGTCACCAAGGCGATGGTGGTTCTGGAGCGCCCGATCAAGACGCTCGGCGTGTTCGACGTCAAGGTCGCGCTGCATCCGGAAGTGGCCGTCACCGTCACGGTGAACGTCGCCCGCTCGCCGGAAGAAGCCGAACTTCAGTCGCAGGGCGTCGATGTGATGGCCGATCTGTTCGAAAAGGACGAAAGCGGCTTCACCGAAGACTACGATCCGAATGCGGAACCCGGCGAAATCGCCGTGGAAGCCGAAGAAGCTCCGGCCGAAGAAGCCTGAGTTTTCCTTTCCGGACGATAACAGGAAAGCCGCCCCTCACCGGGCGGCTTTTTTGTTGTTGCCGGCATATGCGTCGAATGGGTGAGAGACTTTCCGGTGGGTTGGAAGGTCCGTGGAAACATCGCTTTCCAACCCGATCCGCGACGTGAAGCTCAGCCCCTCGCCTTGCGGTCCGGCGACAGGGCGATGATCGTCACGCCGGCCAGCGCCAGCGTCCCGCCGCCGATCATCACGGCGGTGATGGGGGTTCCGAAATAAAGCGAGGCGAACACCGTCGACATCACCGGCGCCGCCAGCATCAACGGCATGATCGTCGAGATCGGATAGCGCTGGAGCAGCCAGGCCAGCGTTCCCTGCCCGATGATCGTCGACCCAAGGCAGCTGAAGGCGAACCAGGCCGCCGGCACCCATCCGACATGCGCCAGGCCGGCGATGGCCGGCCGTTCGAACATCAGCGCGAAGGGAGCGAGGGTCAGGGCGCCCATCAGGCCATTCCAGGCCTGGCCGTTCATCACGCTGACGCCCGCCAGCCTGCGCTGCACCAGCGTGGCGCCGCCCCAGGTCATCGCCGCGCTCGCCATCACCAGCACGGCAGGCACTTCGGTCAGGATGTGCGGATCGAAAACCAGCGCCGCGACTCCGGCAAAGGCCAGCATGACCCCCGCGACCTTGCGCGCGTTGAGCTTCTCCCCCAGCAGCAGCGCGCCCAGCAGCAGGGAGAAAGGCACGCTGAGCTGCCCCGCAATGGCCAGGGCGCCGACATTGGTGGCCATGAACAGCGCGATGTTCAGCAGCAGCAGGAACAGGCCGCCGTTCAGGAACCCGTAGAGCGCCAGCCAGCCCGTCCGCCCGGGCAGCGACCGGATCGCGGGCGCGCACAGCAGGAACACCACCCCCATGCGCAGCGCCACCGACAGCAGCGGCGCGGTGGCGTCCACCACCACCTTCATCGCGATCACGTTGAGCGCGAACATCAGGTTCACCAGCAGGGCCAGGACCATTCCCAGCGGCCCAAAGCGCCGCATGGCCTCTCCACCACCCTCCATCGCATGTCCTTCTTCCGGCCCGATCTTCAATTCCTGTTCAGACTCAGGCTGCTATTTGTTATTTGTGCACACTGGTATAGATTCCAGCCAGTGATGAAGGGAAGAGGATAACTGATGATTTCGAAATTCGTCGCGCTTGCCGCTGCCACGCTGATTGCGAGCCCCGCACTCGCCCAGGCGGGCGACGCCGCCAAGGGCAAGGCGGTTTTCGCCCGCTGCATGGCGTGCCACACGGTCGATCCGGGGGTCAACCGGCTGGGCCCTTCGCTGGCCGGCGTGGTGGGCCGGACGTCCGGCACGGTTCCGGGTTTCGCCTATTCGGCGGCGATGAAGAACGCCAAGATCCGTTGGGACGCAAAGTCGCTCGACGCCTTCCTGGCCAAGCCGACGGCGAAGGTGCCGGGCAGCAAGATGATCTTCGCGGGCCTGCCCAACCCCGCGGATCGCGCCAATCTGATCGCCTATCTCGCCACGGCGGGCAAGAAATGATCTGAAAACTATCCTATAGTGCAAAAATCATTGCGCTAGCCGCCCTGTCCCGCTATCTGTTGAGTCAAGCGATGCAGCAGAACTTCAGGGACAGGAGCGGATGCGATTTTCCGACGACAGGATGATGACGGGAGCGCAGGCATGAACGCCCGCGCTCTCGAAGGGGTGAAGGTGCTGGACCTTTCGCGGGTCCTCGCCGGCCCCTGGTCGACGCAGATCCTGGCCGATTTCGGCGCGGATGTGATCAAGATCGAGCTGCCCGGCCATGGCGACGACACCCGCGCCTGGGGCCCGCCCTATCTGACCGGCGCGGATGGCGAGCCGGAGATCGGCACCAGCGCCTATTATCTGTCCTGCAACCGCAACAAGCGTTCCGCCGCGATCAACCTGGCCACGCCGCAGGGCGCGGACCTCATCCGCAGGCTCGCCGCGCAGGCCGACATAGTGGTCGAGAATTTCAAGGTCGGCGGCCTGAAGAAATACGGCCTCGATTATGAGAGCCTTCGTGGCGTGAACCCTCGCCTCGTCTATTGCTCCATCACCGGCTTCGGCCAGACCGGCCCCTATGCCGATCGTGGCGGCTACGACTTCGTGGCGCAGGGCATGGGCGGCTTCATGAGCATCACGGGGGAAGAGGATGGCGGCCCGCTGCGCGCCGGCGTCGCCATGGCGGACCTGTCGACCGGCATGTTCGCCACCGTCTCCATCCTGATGGCGTTGCGCCATGCCGAACGGACCGGCGAGGGGCAGCAGATCGACGTGTCGCTGCTCGACACCCAGATCGCGATGCTCGCCAATCAGGGCATGAACTGGCTCGTCGGCAATGTGGTGCCGGGGCGTCTGGGCAACCGCCATCCGACCGTCGTACCCTACAAGACGTTCGAGGTGGCGGACGGCGTGATGATCATCGCCATTGGCAACGACCGGCAGTTCCGCGCCTTCTGCACGGAAATGGGCCATTCGGAACTCGGCACCGATCCGCGCTTCGCCACCAGCGCCCAGCGGCTGATCAACCGCGAGGAAATCGAGGCGAAGGTGCAGGAGATCGTCCGCCCCTTCCCCCGCGACGCGCTGATGGCGCGCTTCGTCGCGGCGGGCGTGCCCGCCGGACCGGTCAATACGATCAAGGACGTGTTCGAAGACCCTTTCATCGCGGCGCGGCAGACCGTCCACCGCTTCCGCCGGGAAGAGGATGGGGTGGAGATTCCGACCGTCGCCTATCCAGGCAAGCTGTCCGCCACGCCCGCCGACTACCGATATTGCCCGCCCCGCGTGGGCGAACATAGCCGCGAGATATTGGGCCAGTGGCTCGGCCTCGACGATGCGGCGCTCGATGCGCTGGCCGCCGAAGGCGCGATCGCCCAGCGCCCTGCCCAGGAGGGAACAGAAGCATGAAACTCGACAACAGCGTTGCCGCCATCGTGACGGGCGGCGCATCCGGGCTGGGCGAAGCGACCGCCCGCGCGCTCGCCGCCAGGGGGGTGAAGGTCGCCCTGTTCGACTTCAACGAGGAGACGGGGAACAGGGTCGCAGCCGAAATCGGCGGCACCTTCTGCAAAGTCGACGTCACCGACGAAGCATCGGTCGATGCGGGATTCGAACAGGCCCGCGCCGCCCATGGGCAGGAACGGATCATCGTCAATTGCGCAGGCACCGGCAATGTCGTCAAGACCGCCTCGCGCGACCGCGAAACCGGCGCGATCAAGGCCTTCCCCACCGACCAGTTCGAACGGATCATCCAGATCAACCTGATCGGCACCTTCCGCTGCTGCGCCAAGTCGGCGGCGGGGATGCTGACGCTGGAGCCGCTGGCGGACAATGCGCGGGGCGTGATCATCAACACATCCAGCGCGGCGGCGATCGATGGGCAGATCGGCCAGGCGGCCTATAGCGCGTCGAAGGGCGGCATCGTCAGCCTCACCCTGCCGATGGCCCGCGACCTGATGGGCGAGGGCATCCGCGTCAACGCGATCCTGCCCGGCATTTTCGACACGCCGCTGATGGCGCGGGCGAGCGACAAGGTGCGCGACGCGCTGTCGGCCACGGTCCCCTTCCCCAAGCGCTTCGGCAAGCCGGAAGAGTTCGCCGCCATGGCGCTGGCGATGATCGAGAATGACTATTGGAACGGCGAATATGTGCGGCTGGACGGCGGCCTGCGCATGCCGCCGCGCTGAGGAGAGCGACCATGTCCGAGGAAGTGCAGCCTGAATATGTGACCTACAGGGTCGAGGACGGCGTCGCATGGGTGATGCTGAACCGCCCGCAATATAGCAATGCGCAGAATTACCGGCTGCTTGGGCAGCTCGACGACGCGTTCAAACGCGCGGTCGAGGATGATGCCGTGAAGGTCATCGTGCTGGGCGGCGAAGGCAAGCATTTTTCCGCCGGCCACGACATCGGCACGCCGGAGAAGGACAGCCACATGCCCCGGTTCCGCACGACCCTTTGGTGGGATCACCTCAACAAAGGCGGCGCGGAGCGGCAATATGTACTGGAGCAGGACGGCTATCTCGGCCTCTGCCGCCGCTGGCAGGAAATTCCCAAGCCGATGATCGCCATGGTGCAGGGCGCCTGCATCGCGGGCGGGCTGATGCTGGCGTGGGTCTGCGACCTGATCGTCGCGTCGGAGGACGCCTTCTTCCAGGACCCGGTGCAGCGCATGGCCCAGCCGGGCGTCGAATATTTCGCCCATGCCTTCGAACTGCCGCCGCGCGTCGCCCGCGAACTGCTGCTGCTCGGCCGCCGCATGCCGGCCCAGCGCGCCTATCAGTTCGGCATGGTGAACGAGATTTTCCCGCGCGAGACGCTGCGTGAGGAAGTCGCGAAGATCGCCGCCGAAATCGCCCAGCATGACCGCTTCGGAATGGCGCTTACCAAGCAGGCGTTCAACTTCGTGGAAGACCTGCGCGGCAAGCGGCAGGCGATGGACGGCGTGTTCCACATGCACCATCTGGCCCATGCGCATAACCAGCTGATGACCGGCAATCTCGTCGGCGGGCTGGACGCCAAGGCGATGGCGACGGCCAACAAGAAGCAGGCCGGCGAAGGATGAGCGCGGCGGTGGAACTGGAAAAGACGGTGCTGGTCCTTCCCGGCCTTCCCGCGCTGCTTTCGGGCGCGGCGGATGCCGCACAGGCCTTCGTCGCCGCCGTCCAACCGCAGGTGAAGGCGCGCATCGCCAACGACAAGGGACAGGTCGACCGCGTGCTGGCCGATGTGGAGCAGCATGTCGTCCACGGCTTCGGCTGGTTCGCCTCCTATGCGGAGATGATGCGGGAGGTCGCCAACTGGGCCGCCCATCTCGACGCCCAAGGTGCCTTCGGGGAGGTCGAAGCGCTGCTCGCCCAACTCCTCTTCGCGGAATATGGCGCGCAGATGCTGGGCGGCATTTCCATGAACCAGGGCGAGGTGATCCGCGCCACCGACCTGACCGACGACCTGTCGACGCTCGACGCGCCTGCTTTCCGCACCCTTGTCCGTGAGGGCGGCGGGCAGGCGGTGAAATCGGCCATCGCCCGCCACCTCATTGCCCGGCGGGGTCATACCACGCTGGAAAATTGCGGGCTGGACGAAATGTTCGACATGGTGCGCGAGCAGTTCTTCGCCTTTTCGAACGAGAAGGTCGCGCCCTTCGCCCATGACTGGCATCTGAAGGACGAGTTGATCCCCCTGCCCCTGGTCGAGGAACTGGGCGCAATGGGCGTGTTCGGCATGACCATTCCGGAAGCGTTCGGCGGGCTGGGCATGGGCAAGACCGCCATGTGCGTCGTGTCGGAGGAACTGTCGCGCGGATGGATCGGCGTGGGGTCGCTCGCCACCCGATCCGAAATCGCGGCGGAACTGATCCTGACCGGCGGCACCGACGGGCAGAAGGCCCATTGGCTGCCGCAGATCGCCAATGCATCGATCCTGCCGACCGCCGTCTTCACGGAGCCCGACACCGGCTCGGACCTGGGTTCGCTGCGCACTCGCGCGGCGCTGGCCGATGGCGAATATCGGGTGAACGGCAACAAGACCTGGATCACCCACGCCGCCCGCGCGGACGTGATGACGCTGCTGGTCCGCACCGATCCCGGCACGAAGAATTACAGCGGCCTTTCCATGCTGATCGCGCCCAAGCAGCGCGGCACGGTGGCCGATCCCTTCCCCACACCGGGCATGAGCGGCGGCGAGATCGAGGTGATCGGCTATCGCGGCATGAAGGAATATGAGATCGGCTTCGACGATTTCCGCGTGCCCGCCCAGAACCTGCTGGGGGGCGTTGAGGGGCAGGGCTTCAAGCAGCTCATGGCGACATTCGAATCCGCGCGAATCCAGACGGCCGCCCGCGCCATCGGCGTGGCGCAGGCCGCGCTCGACATCGGCCTTTCCTATGCGCTCGACCGCAAGCAGTTCGGCCGCCCGATCTTCGACTTCCCCCGTGTCGCCAACAAGCTGGCGATGATGGCGGCGGAGATCATGGGCGCGCGCCAGCTCACCTATTTCGCCGCGCGCCGCAAGGATGAGGGGAAGCGCTGCGACCTGGAGGCCGGCATGGCCAAGCTGATCGGCGCCCGCGTCGCCTGGGCGGCGGCGGACAATGCGTTGCAGATCCATGGCGGCAACGGCTTTGCGACCGAATATCAGGTGAGCCGCCTGCTCGCGGATGCGCGCATTCTGAACATCTTCGAGGGCGCGGGGGAAATCCAGGCGCAGGTGATCGCACGGCGGCTGCTGGACGGCGGGAATTGAGAATGCGGCTCATGGCGAAAGGCGGCGGGGGGGCGTAGGCGCCCCTGAACCACGGTCCCGGCGCCCCCCTTTCGCAAGCGGCTGGATTTAAAGCCCCAGGCGGCTCCAGAATTCGTCGGGTTTGACCGGCGTCGCGGTTTCGGACGCGCGTTCGGGACGTGTCCAGGAGGAATGGGGGATGTGGATTTGCGGGCTGGAGCCGAAACGGCGTTGCCGGCGGGCACGAATGGCATTCTGGGTCATCGTCTTCTCCTGTCGAGGAGGAACACGAAACCTTGCGTCGTCGCTTCAGTACCGTGCGCTTTAGCCGTTGGTAACGCGGAGCAAGCTGACATCCTTCAAAAGCCGCGGAGCGTTGCGCTCGGCAATATATCTACTCAATTTGTAGAGAGATGGAAGAAAGCTTTGCTTAAGACGGCGAGACCACAGGTTTCACGATATGGGGACGCAGAATCCGTCCTGCGGGTGGAAGCGAGCCGTCCGGAACGAGGTGGGACGCCCGTCAGAACGCCACATTATAAAGGAACCAGCCCACGATCAGCAGGCTCGTCACAACACAGAGGCGATCACCAAAAATGTCGATCCGCGACATCGCTTACATCCTTCCTTGGTCGAGCGATCTCCGTCGCTTCGTTCATGAAGGATAAACCATCAGCGGGGACAAAGGAATAGGATAAGTGCGGCAGGCGGAGACATAAAAGCGCCGGATGGAAAAAGCAGAGGCTTGAACCGGCGTCGTGCAAAAAGGCCCGGGCGTGGCCAGTTCCGATAAAATTCCAGCAATTCGCCCTGAATTCAGGCCTTTACCGAAAATCCGCGCCGCGATGCTTCAGGAAGGAACGGGTCGCTTCCTCCGGTCCCCTATAGGCCTCCTGAAACTCCGCGCTCCAATATTTGAGGTCTTCCAGATCGATGCGCGCGCCGGAAACCGCGCAAAGGACGAACTGTCCCGGACGCACGACCTCAAAATGCGGCGTGTCGTAGTGCAGCACCGCCAATCCCTGAATGTCCGCCATCAGTCGCCGGTCAGGATGCGGTCGACAAGTTGCTTCACGGTCGGCACGAACCCGTTCGAATAGAAGGGGTCCTGCTTGAACTTGTAGGCGCCATGGCCCGCGAAGAGCAGATTCTTGTCGAGGTCGCCGCCATGAACGGCCTCCTGCAGCGATTTCTGGATGCAGAAGCTGCGGGGATCGGCCAGGCGGCCGGTCGAATTGGTCTCGCTGTCCATCCAGCTTGAAAAGGCGCACTGGCTGAGGCAGCCCATGCAATCGGTCTGGTCCTTGCGGATTTCGGCCTTTTCCTCCTCCGTCACGAAGACGAGCGTATTGTCCGGCGTCTTGAGCGCGGAGGTGAAGCCCTGCCCCACCCATTCGCGGGCGCGCAGAAGGTCGCCGCGCGTCACCCAGAAATTCTTGCCCTTCACGCCGGCGTCGAGCTGATGCGTATGGTCGCCGGCCTGTTCGGTGCTGAACGGGATCTGCCGTTCCGATCGGGCTTCCAGGGAGCGCAGGAAGGGATTGCGGACGGCCGAACTGTAGAAGCCGGTCGGCGAGAAGCGGTGGAGCAGCACGTCGCCCGGCTCCAGCTGCATCAGCCGTTCCTTCCACGCCTGCGGGATCGGGCTTTCCTGCGTCAGCAGCGGACGGGTGCCGAACTGGAACATGATCGCGCCCAGTTCCGGATTGTCGATCCAGTCGTTCCAGTCCTTGAGCGCCCAGACGCCGCCTGCCATGACGATAGGCACATCGTCGGAAATGCCCCCCTCCCGCATGGTGGCGCGCAGGTCGCGGACGCGGGGATAGGGGTCCTGCGGCACCTTGGGATCTTCGGCGTTGGACAGGCCGTTATGGCCGCCCGCCAGCCACGGGTCCTCATAGACCACCGCCGCCAGCCATTCCGATGCCTTGGAATAGGCGCGCTTCCACAGGGCGCGGAAGGCGCGGCCGGAACTGACGATGGGCAGATAGTTGACGCCGTAGGAGGCGGCGATCTCCGACAGCTTGTAGGGCATGCCCGCGCCGCAGGTCACGCCCGCGACCATTCCCTTCGTCTTTTCGAGGACACCGTGGAGGACGCGCTGCGCACCGCCCATTTCCCAGAGCACGTTGATGTTGATCGCGCCCTTGCCACCGGCGATTTCGAAGGCCCGCTTCACCTGTTCGACCGCGCCGTCTATCGCATAGGCGATCAGTTCCTCATGGCGGTCGCGGCGGGTGCGGCCATGATAGATCTGGGGAATGACGTTGCCGAAGCTGTCATAGCTGTCCGCATTGACCGCCGACACCGTGCCGATGCCGCCGGCCGCCGCCCAGGCGCCGGAACTGGCATGGTTGGAAACGGCTACCCCCTTGCCGCCTTCGACCAATGGCCAGACTTCCCGGCCGCCGTAAACGATGGGCTTCAACCCCTTGAACAACGCAATCTCCCGCGCAAAAATCCCGTGGCCCCCGACCACCTGAACGCCGCCCTATAGCAGCTTTACGGTCGGATGACGAATATTTGGGCGCGCCCTACCGCAAAATATGGGGGCTGGATAGTGCCTGACCGTAAAGGCCGGCATAGGCGTCCACCATGGCGGCTTCGGTGAAATCGCGGCAGGCGCGTTGGCGGTTCGCCTCGCCAAGCCTTTGCCGCAGACCGGGATCGCCGGCCAGCGCACCGAGCGCCGAGGACAGGGCTGCTTCGTCCGGGACGACGAACGGCCGGTTTTCGGGCGCGACCATGGCAGCGACGTCCCCCACATCGGTCGATGCGACGGGCAGGCCCGCCGCCATCGCCTCCACCAGCGAGATCGGGAACTGCTCGCTGTCCGAAGACAAAGCGAAGATGTCGAACAGGCCCATGAAGCGCCACGGTTCCGGCAGGAATCCGGCCATGCAGATGTCGGCCAGTCCGTGATCCCTGGCTTCCGCCGCTATGGCGTCGCGTTCCGGCCCCTCCCCCACCACCACCAGTTGCAGCCGGTCGCGATGCGGCGCGACGGCGCGGACGAGGCGGCGGATGTTCTTGACCGGGCGCAGGCCCGCCACCGTCCCCACCAGCAGCTTGCCGGCCGTGCGGTCGAGGGCTGGAATGGCATCCGGCACAGGCGGCAGGGCATAGCGCGCCGTGTCTATGCCGTTGCGGATCAGGTGGACCTTTCGCGGCGGCTGACGCCACACCTCGCGGGCGATGCCGTCGAGCCGGACGGACGGGACGACCAGCGCATGGGCGCGCTGAAGCGCCAGGCGGCGATAGAGGTTGCGCTGCGGCTTGAGGCCGCCCGCCTCATCCGCGTTGAAGCCGTCCTCATGATGGATCAGCGGCGGACCGCCATGGATGCGCCGCGCCATCACCGCATCCATCGCTCCCCAATTATAGCTGAGGATGAGGTCGTAGTCCGACAGGAAGGCCGCAATCGCCCGGAAACGCCCGAGGCCCGGCCTGCCGGCGAGTGGAGGAGGTTGGGGGAAATCGACCGGCGTGGCGGGGTCGATGGCGTCCCGCGCGCTCATCAGTTGGGGCGCGGCGCTGACGATGCTGTGACGGGCGCGGTCGCCCCAAAGGTTCATCAGGCGCACGGCCCGCGCCTCCTTCCCGCCAAGCGAGAAGCTGCCGTGGACATGCAGCAGCCGGGGCGGCCCGTCGATCTGCCGAGGCCGGCCCGCGGCGAAACGCTCCATGCCGCTCAAGCCGCTTCAGCCATTCAGGACCCGCGCCAGCAGCCGGTCGATGGCGGCGACGGATTCAGGCTCGTCGAGAACGGGGGCGTGACCGACATTGGAGATGACCGCGCACTCCGCGCCGGGACCGATGTCCTCCACCATGCGGGCGGCGGTGGCCGCGGAGAGCAGGTCGGAGCGCTCGCCGCGCAGCACCAGTGTCGGAATTCCGCGAAAGGCCTGCATGACCGGCCACATGTCCACGCTCGCCTCGCTGCCCGCGACCCGCAGAGGCTCCGCTATGCGCATGTCATAGTCGAGCACGACGCGCCCCGCGCTGTTGAGGCGGTAGAGGCGCTTGGCCATCGCCAGCCATTGGTCGAGGCCATAGCCGGGATAGACGTCGCCGTTGGATTCCTCCAGCGCGCGGGCGGCGTGCACCCAGCTTGGATGCGACTGGCCGATGCCGACATAGGTGCGGATGCGCGCCAGCCCCGCCTCCTCCAGTGTCGGTCCGACATCGTTGAGCAGCGCTCCGGCCAGCCATTCGCGATGGGTCGCCGCGATCAGCATGGTGATGATGCCGCCCAGCGACGTGCCGATGGCGACGAAGCGGGTGATGGCCAGATCCGCCAGCAGGCGGCTGATGTCCTGCAGATAGGTGAGCGGGACATAGGTCATCGGGTCCTTCGCCTGCGCGCTTTCGGCGCGGCCGCGCAAGTCGGGACAGATGAGGCGCCATGGCCCGGCGAGGCGCGCCGCCAGCGGTTCGAAATCGCGGGCGTTGCGGGTCAGGCCCGGCAGGCAGAGCAAGGGAGGGCGGCCATCTTCGCCGCCAGCATAATCGCGATAATGGAGCCTCAGCCCATCGGGGGACCACCAGTATCCGTCGCTATAGCTGCTCAAGCTGCTTGATCCTTCCACCCTGCATCCCCCATATCGCCGCATGCGCCCTGCCCTGCAACCCGCCAAATTCAGCCCCGCGAACGAAATCGCCGTGCTGCAGCCCGATTTTGCCGATCCCGTCGCGGCGGCCGACTTTCCCCGGACCATCCTGCGTTTCCGCAATGACCGCTGGGCGAAAGCCGTGGGCCTGAGCGACCTGAGCGATGAGGAATGGCTGGCGCATTTCGGCCGGTTCCAGCCGCTGGAGGGATCGCTGCCCCAGCCACTGGCGCTGCGCTACCATGGGCATCAGTTTCGCGTGTACAATCCCGACATCGGGGACGGCCGCGGTTTCCTGTTCGCGCAGCTTCGGGACGGGGCCGGCCGGTTGCTCGACCTGGGCACCAAGGGTTCCGGCCGGACGCCCTATAGCCGTTTCGGGGACGGCAGGCTGACGCTGAAGGGCGGCGTGCGGGAGATATTGGCGACGGAGATGCTCGAGGCGCTGGGCGTCAACACCTCCAGGACCTTTTCCATCATCGAGACGGGCGAGGCGCTGGAGCGCAACGACGAACCCTCCCCCACCCGCGCGGCGGTGATGGTGCGGCTCAGCCACTCGCATATCCGCATCGGGTCTTTCCAGCGGGCGGCCTATTTCGACGACAAGGCGCTGCTGGAGCGGCTCGTCGACTATGCGCTGACGAAGCTCTACGGCGAGGCGCCGGGCGACAATCCTCCCGCGCAACTGCTGGGCCGGGTCGTGGAGCGCACGGCCGATCTGGCCGCGAGCTACATGGTGGCGGGCTTCGTCCATGGCGTGCTCAACAGCGACAACATCAATGTGACGGGCGAGAGCTTCGACTATGGGCCCTGGCGGTTCGCGCCGCTTTGGGAAGCGGGGTTCACCGCCGCCTATTTCGACCATGCCGGGCTCTATGCCTTCGGACGGCAGGCGGAAGCGATCCACTGGGACGTGGCGCAGCTTGCCGTGTCGCTGCGTCCCCTGGTGGAGGCCGAACCGCTGATCGAGCAGCTGGAGCGCTTTCCGGCGCTCTATGCCGAGGCGATGGCGCGGCGCTTCTGCTGGCGGTTGGGGGTGGCGCCGACGGACGACGCCTCCACCATGATCGAAGCGGCGGTGCGCGGCATGATCGCGACGCAAAGGCCGATCGATCGCTTCTTCCAGGACTGGCGCGGCGGCGATCCCCGCGACGGCGCGCCTTATGCCGGGGAGGAATGGGCGGGATTTCGCGAGGCCATTGCCGGGTTCGAGGCGAGCGGGCCCCAGGATCATGCCTATTGGGCCGATCCGGCGCCCTGCTCCATGCATATCGATGAGGTGGAGGCGATCTGGAGCGGGATTGCCGAGCGGGACGATTGGACGCCGCTGCATGCGAAGGTTGCGGCGATCCGGCGCATGGGCGACGCATTGGGCGGCGCCCCTGATGTGCCCTGAATTCTCCTCCGCTGGCGGGGCGGACGGGCTTTCCGTTACGTCGGCTTGCCGTTCCGCTCGCCACGCCCGCTTCCCCCTCCCCGAGGGAGGAGGGAGCCGTTTGCCGCCCCTTCCCTAACGCCCCATTATCCTCCATATCGGTGCCATGTCCGCCACGCTGACTTCGTTCGAACCCGCCACTGGTGCTCTTTTGTGGCAGGGGACTGCCAGCGACGTGGAGGCGGAGGTCGCCCGCGCCTGTGCCGCCTGGCCGAAATGGGCCGCCCAGCCTGTCGCCTACCGCATCGAAACGCTGCGCCGCTTCGTCAATGTCGTGCGCGCCAATGAGGAGGCGCTGGCCGACCTGATCGCCCGCGAAACCGGCAAGCCCCTGTGGGATGCGCGGACCGAAGTGACGGCGGTGATGAACAAGGTCGACATTTCCGTCGCCGCCTTTTCCGAACGCACCGGGCAGAGACGGCTTGAAGCGGCGATGGGCGCGCGTCAGTCCGTGCGGCACAAGCCGCATGGCGTCATGGCGGTGCTGGGGCCGTATAATTTCCCGGCGCATCTGCCCAATGGGCATATCGTTCCCGCGCTGCTGGCCGGCAATGCCGTCGTCTTCAAGCCGTCGGAAAAGACGCCGGCCGTGGGCGAGATGCTGGTGCGTTTCTACCATGAGGCGGGCGTGCCGGAGGATGGCGTCCGGCTGGTACTGGGCGGACCCGACGAGGGCAAGGCGCTGGCCGCCCATCCCGATGTGGGGGGCATTCTCTTCACCGGGTCGGCGCAGACGGGCATCGCGATCAACCGGCAGTTCGCGGCCAATCCCGGCAAGATACTGGCGCTGGAAATGGGCGGGAACAACCCGATCGTCGCCTGGGATACGGCCGACATCGCCAGCGCCGCGACGCTGATCGTCCAGTCGGCCTTCCTGTCGAGCGGGCAGCGCTGCACGGCCGCGAGCCGGCTGATCGTCAGGGAGGAGCTGGCCGACACGCTGGTCGGAGAGGTCAAGAGGCTGGCGGACCGGCTGATCGTCGACCACCCCCATGCGGACCCCGCGCCTTTCATGGGGCCGGTGATCGACAATCAGGCGGCGGATCATCTGACGGAGAGCTTCCTCTATCTGATGAGCAACGGCGGCAAGCCCATCAAGCACATGGTCCGCACGACCAAGGGGCTGCCCTTCGTGACGCCGGCGATCATCGACGTGACCGCCATGGCGGAGCGGCCCGACGTCGAGCTGTTCGGCCCCCTGTTGCAGGTTGTCCGGGCGCCGGATTTCGAATCCGCGATCCGGGAGGCGAACAATACGCGCTATGGCCTTTCCGCCGCGCTGATCGGGGGATCGCCGGAACAATATAACCAGTTCTGGGCCAATATCCGGGCGGGCATCGTCAACTGGAACCGGCCGACCAATGGGGCATCCTCCTCCGCGCCCTTCGGCGGAGTGGGCATTTCCGGCAATCATCGGCCCAGCGCCTATTATGCGGCCGATTATTGCGCCTATCCGGTCGTGTCTGTGGAGATCGAGCAGCCGCGCGCATCCATCGGCATTGGCCTGAAGGACGTCGATACCAGCCTGATGGGCGATTGAGCGGCCGGGTGGTCTGGCAGCAGAGCGACGGGGCGACAGGATCAAATCGATCCTCCCCAAATTTTCCTTCGCCCTGGCCAACGCATTCTGAATTGAAACCGCGGGCTGTTTTCGCCATCTGCCCAACATGGCTGAAACTCCCATTGCCACTGTCACCCTTGTCGGCGCCGGTCCGGGCGACCCGGAACTCCTGACGCTGCGCGCCGCGCGGCTGATCGGCGAGGCCGAGGTGATCGTGCATGACGGGCTGGTTTCCGGCGAGATCCTGGCGCTCGCCTCCCCACGGGCCGAACTGATCTCTGTCGCCAAGCAGCGCAGCCGTCATTCGGTGCCGCAGGACGGGATCAATGCCCTGCTGGTCGAACTGGCGCTCGCCGGGCGCAGGGTCGTGCGGCTGAAGGGCGGCGATCCCTTCATCTTCGGCCGTGGCGGCGAAGAAATGGAAGCCTGCCGCGCCGCCGGGGTGCCGGTGGAGGTCGTGCCGGGGATCAGCGCCGCCATCGGCTGCGCCGCGCAGGCGCAACTGCCCCTCACCCATCGCGACGCGGCAAGCGCGGTCAGCTTCGTGGCCGGGCAATGCAAGGGGCTGACCGATCAGGACTGGTCCGGGCTGGCGGGCGCGGGGCGCACGCTCGTCATCTATATGGGCGTGGCGACGGCGACGGACATTGCCGACAAGCTGATGGCCGACGGCGTGTCGCCGGCCATTCCCGTGGCCGTGCTGGAAAACGGCACGCGCGCCGACATGCGGACGCTGCGTACCCTGCTTGCCGATCTGGGCGAGATGGTCGCGCGGGAGAAGGTGAAAAGCCCTGCCCTGATTGTGGTCGGGGAGGTTGCGGCCTATGCGCTGGCGCAGGATGTGCTGGCCGGCTGGGCCGCGCAGGAGACATTTGGGGCGGAGACTGACAAGTGAAGATTTTGACCGGCAATGATCTCGGCACCGGGGACGTGATCTGGTGGGCGGGCGACGGCTGGTCGCGGCAGGTCGGCGATTCCGTCGACGTGGGCGACAAGGGCGAGGATCTGGCCCGGGCGGAGGAAGCCGCGTTGCGGGTCGTGGGCGCCTATGTGATCGATGCGACCGTGACCGCAGAAGGCGTGCGCCCCGCGCATATCAAGGACCGCATCCGCGCGCTAGGGCCGACGGTGCGCCCCGACCTGACGCTGAAACCGAATGACGCCGATGCCGGCAACTGGGTGATCTGAACCATGTATCGTTACGACAGCTACGACCAGTCCATCGTCGACGCCCGCGTCGAGGAGTTTCGCGACCAGACCCAGCGCCGTCTGGCCGGGCAACTGACGGAGGACCAGTTCAAGCCGCTGCGGCTGATGAACGGCCTCTATCTCCAGTTGCACGCCTATATGCTGCGCGTCGCCATTCCCTATGGCACGCTGAGCGGCCGGCAGATGCGCAAGCTGGGCGAGATCGCGGCGAAATACGACAGGGGCTATGGTCACTTCACCACGCGCCAGAACCTGCAATATAACTGGATCAAGCTGGCCGATGCGCCGGACATCCTTGCCGAACTGGCGACGGTCGAGATGCATGCCATCCAGACCAGCGGCAATTGCATCCGCAATATCTCGTCCGACCAATATGCCGGGGTTTCGGCGGACGAAGTAGCCGACCCGCGTCCCTGGGCGGAACTGTTGCGCCAATGGTCGACCTTCCATCCCGAATTCACCTATCTGCCGCGCAAGTTCAAGATCGCGGTGATCGCGAGCGAGGATGACCGTTCCGCCATGCGCCTGCACGACATCGGCCTGAAGCTGGTGTCGCGCGACGGCCGGACAGGCGCGGAAGTCTATGCCGGCGGCGGCATGGGTCGCACGCCCATGGTTGCGCCGCTTATCAGGGACTTCGTGCCCGAAGATGAGATCGTCTCTTATCTGGAGGCGTGCCTGCGCGTCTATAATCGCTATGGCCGGCGCGACAACAAGTACAAGGCGCGGATCAAGATCCTGGTCCATGAACTGGGCGTCGAGGAATATAAGCGGCAGGTCGAGGAGGAGTTCGCCCATATGCGGACGCTGGGCCTCAACCCGCCGACCGAGGAACTGGACCGCATCCGCGCCTATTTCGCCGGCCCCGCCTATGAAACGGGCCTGGAGGACAGCATCGACCGCAGCGATCCGGCCTTCGCCCTTTGGGTGGACCGTCAGGTCGCGGCGCTCAAGCAGCCGGGCTATGCCATCGTCAACATCAGCCTGAAGCCGCGCGGCGGCATTCCGGGCGATGCCTCGGCGGAGCAGATCGCGCTGGTTGCGGATCTGGCCGAGCAATATTCGCTTGACGAGCTGCGCGTCACCCATGCGCAGAACCTGGTCCTGCCGCATGTGAAGAAGGCGGACCTCCACGCCATCTGGCAGAAGCTGGACGAAGCTGGCCTTGCCGAGGCCAATCTGGACCTGATCACCGACATCATCGCCTGTCCGGGCCTGGATTATTGCAGCCTCGCCAATGCCCGCTCCATCCCGCTGGCGCAGAAGCTGTCGGAACGGTTCGCCGCGGCGAACCGGCAGAAGGAACTGGGCGAGCTGAAGGTCAAGATTTCCGGCTGCATCAATGCCTGCGGCCATCATCATGCCGGTCATATCGGCGTGCTGGGCGTGGACCGGAAGGGCGTGGAGAATTTCCAGCTTTCGCTCGGCGGGTCGGGCGCGGAGGATGCGAGCGTCGGACAGATCACCGGCCCGGGCTTTTCGGAGGACGGCGTGGTCGACGCGATCGAGAAGGTCACCAACCTCTATCTCGAACAGCGGGAGGAAGGCGAACGCTTCCTCGACACCTATCGCCGTCTTGGCATGAAGCCCTTCAAGGAGGCGATCTATGGTTGAGTTCCTGTCCTTCCGCGAAGGCGAAACCGGCCAGGAACCGGCGGTCACGGTCGAATCCTTCACCGGCCAGTCCAATTCGACCGCCGTCCGGATCGAAGCGGGCGAGGATGCCCGCGAGTTGCTGCCCCATCTGGACAGGCTGTCGCTGGTGGAGGTGAACTTCCCGGCTTTCGGCGACGGACGCGGCTATTCGGCGGCGCGGATATTGCGCGAGGCGGGCTATCAGGGCGAACTGCGCGCCGTGGGCGATGTGCTGGTGGACCAGATCGTCGCGATGCGCCGCTGCGGCTTCGACAGCTTCCGGCCCGACAAGGCGCTGGACGATGCCGCCGTGGAGCGCGCGCTCCATCGTTATGACGACGTCTATCAGAAGACGATCGATGGCCGCCGCCCCATCTGGGCGAAACGGCACCCGGAGAATGCAAATGGCTGAACCTGCCCGCCAGCTCGACGTGATCGACGCCCGCCCCGCCTTCACCCAGGCGGATGCGGATGCGCTCAACGCGCGCTTCGAGGGCGTCGACACGCTGTCGATGCTCAAGACCGTCTTTGCCGAGGGGCTAGCGGGCAATGTCGCCGTCGTCTCCTCCTTCGGTACGGAAAGCGCGGTGCTGCTGTCGCTGGTGGCCAAGGCGGACAGAACCGTGCCGGTGATCTTCGTCGACACGCTCAAGATGTTCCGCGAGACGCTGGATTATCGCGAAACGCTGATCAGCACGCTGGGCTTTACCGACAGCCGCGCCGTCACGCCCCATGCCGAAGTGCTGGCGGCGAAGGACGAGACCGGCCTGCGCTGGTCCTACGATCCCGACGGCTGCTGCGAAATCCGCAAGGTCGAGCCGATGAACCGCGCCAAGGATGGACTGGATGCGTGGATTTCCGGACGCAAGGCGTTCCAGTCGGTGACGCGGCAGAACCTGCCCCGTTTCGAGGTCGAGGACGGCCGGCTGAAGATCAACCCGCTGGGCGACTGGACGAAGGACGATCTGGAGGCCTGGTTCGAGGCGGAGAAGCTGCCGCGCCATCCGCTGGAGGCGCAGGGCTATCTGTCCATCGGTTGCGAACCGTGCACGTCCAAGGTGCTGCCGGGCGAAGATCCCCGCGCCGGGCGCTGGCGCGGGTGGGACAAGGTCGAGTGCGGCATTCACTCGCCGGTGACGCCGATCCCCTCCCCCGCGGCCGATCCGGACGATCCGGCCAACCAGCCGGTGTTCTGACCGAAAAGGCGGTTGCGTCGAGAATATCCCGACTCGTGGGAATATTGCGCTCTTCCGAATCCTCCCGTTGCGAAAAGAGGGCCTATGGCCCCGATGATGGGCGCCGGCAGCCAATCCGCCGCCTACGGCAATCGAGACTTATGGCGCGGACCATGCGGGCGCGATATGGTCGGCGGTCATGACAGACTGAGCGGAGGACGAGATATGGCCGTCGAGCTGAAGATATTGGCGTGGAGTTGCGTGCTGCTGCTGGTCCACATCTTCGCGGCGGCGCATATCAAGACGCGGCAATATGGCACCAAATGGAACATGGGCGCGCGGGATGAGGAATTGCCGCCGCTCGATCCCGTCGGCGGGCGGCTGGTGCGGGCGCAGGCGAATTTCCTCGAAACCTATCCGATCGCGATCATCGTGCTTCTGGGCGTGGTGATCGCGGGGAAAACCAGCGGAACGACAGCCCTTGGCGGGTGGCTCTGGCTGGGGGCGCGGGCGGTTTACCTGCCGCTGTACGGCATGGGCATTCCCATGGTGCGGACCATTGCCTATCTCGTCAGCCTGGTGGGGCTGGCGCTGGTGTTCCAGGCTTTTGTTTCGGGCTAGGATGTGTGGGGATGCAGCCATTGGCAGGCTGCAAATGGCGGTTTTCCGAGATTCCGGCGGTCACATATTTTTAGCACGCTGCGGCTTGTAAAGACCCCTGGTTCTATTCGTAATCCTCCAGATAGCTGCCCTCCGCCAGGTCGGAAAAGCGGGTGATCTTCGCGTCGAACTTCATGCGGATGCGCCCGGTCGAACCATGGCGCTGCTTGGCCACGATCACCTCGGCCAGGCCGTAGATGCGCTCCATTTCCTGCGCCCATTCCAGATGTTCGGGGCTTTCCTTGTTCCCCGGCTCCTTCGCGGCGACATAATAATCCTCGCGGAAGACGAACCAGACCATGTCCGCGTCCTGTTCGATGGAGCCCGATTCACGAAGGTCCGATAGCTGGGGCCGCTTGTCCTCGCGCTGTTCGACGGCGCGGCTGAGCTGGGACAAGGCCAGAACCGGGCAGTTAAGTTCCTTCGCCAAGGTCTTCAGACCACGGGAAATTTCCGAAATCTCGTTGACGCGATTGTCGCCCTTTCCGGTGCCCTGGAGCAGTTGGAGATAGTCGACCACGACGAAGCCTATGTCATGCCGCCGCTTCAGCCGGCGGGCGCGGGTGCGCAGCGCGGCGATGGTCAGGCCCGGCGTGTCGTCGATGAACAGCGGCAGTTCCTGCAATTCCCGCGCCGCACGGGAGAGATTCTGGAAATCGGCGCGGCTGATCTTGCCCATGCGCAGCGCTTCGCCGCTGATGCCCGACTGTTCGGCCAGAACGCGGGTGGCGAGCTGGTCGGCGGACATTTCCAGGCTGAAGAAAGCGGTCTTCGCGCCCATATTCTTTTCCGGCGGAATGCCGTCGGCATTGTCGCGCAGCCAGCGCGAGGCGGCATTATAGGCGATGTTGGTCGCCAGCGACGTCTTGCCCATGCCCGGACGACCCGCGAGGATCATGAGGTCCGAATTGTGCATGCCGCCGATCTTTTCGTTCAGGCTGTTGATGCCGGTGGTGATGCCCGAAACATGCCCGCCGCTGTTGAGCGCGCGCTCCGCGATCTGGACCGCCATGGTGGTGGCCGTGGCGAAGCTCTTGACCGACCCGGTCTCCCCCTCCCCCTCCGACACCTTGTAAAGCGCGACCTCGGCCTGCTCGATCTGTTCGCGGGGGTTTACGTCCTCGCTGGTATCCAGAGCGTTTTCAACGAGTTCGCGGCCGACATGGACAAGCTGTCGCAGCAAGGCAAGGTCGTAGATCTGCGTGGCGAAGTCGCGGGCGCCCAGCAGCGCCGCGCCATTGCCCGTCAGTTGCGCCAGATAGCCGACGCCGCCCAGTTCCTTGAGCGCCGGGTCCTGCTCCAGCATCGGTTTCAGCGTCACCGGGTTGGCGACCATGTCGCGCTCGACCAGCTTCATCACGGATTCGTAGATGCGGCCGTGCAGGGGCTCGAAGAAATGCTCCGGCTTGAGCTTGAGCTGCACATCCTCGGCAATGCGGTTGTCGATCATCAGCGCGCCCAGCAGGGCGGCCTCCGCCTCCACATTGCGGGGGAGTTCGGTGATGCCGGCTTCTGCGGCGGGGGTGATTTGCACGAGTTCGACCATTGTCCCCTCATCGCGCCGAGCAACCGCCCTTGCAAGGCGGAACGTTGAAAGCATTCGGAAAAGCTGTGGACAAGAGTCCCCCTTGCTTTTCGGCGCGTGTCGCCGCACTGACCATAGCGTCCATGGCCGATCCGCGCATCATCGATATCACGCTCGACGAGCGGACGATCCTCTGGCGCAATGCCGATGTGGAGCAGGAACGGCGCATCGCCATCTTCGACCTGCTGGAGGACAATTATTTCGAGCCGCAGCGCAGCCATGAGGACGGCTATGCCGGCCCCTACAAGGTGCACCTGCGTGTCGAGGAAGGCCGGCTGGTCATAGAGATACGTCGGGAAAATGGCGATCCGCTGGAGGCGATCATCCTGAGCCTGGGCCGGTTCCGCCGCCCGATCCGGGACTATTTCGCGATCTGCGACAGCTATTACCAGGCGATCAGCAACGCATCGCCACAGCAGATCGAAACGGTGGACATGGCACGCCGGGGCATCCACAATGCCGCCGCCGAGACGCTGATCGAGCGGCTGGACGGCAAGATCAAGGTCGATTTCGATACGGCCCGTCGCCTGTTCACGCTGATCTGCGTCCTGCACATCAAGGGGTAAGGGGCATCCGTATCATCAGTGCCGGCCATTTCATGGCCCGTTTTTGCTTGTTTCTTGCCGTCCTGGGCCTGATGGCCCTGGGCGGATGGCTCTATGCGCGCGAATGGGCGCCGGATCGGGGGGCGTTTCCGACCCAGGGCGTGTCTGTATCCTCGGACAATGGCTCCATCGACTGGGGCACGCTGGCGGCACAGGGGGCGGATTTCGCCTATATCCGCGCCTCGCGCGGCGGGCGCTTGCGCGATCCGGCCTTCGAGGCGAACTGGGCAGGCGCGCGGGCGGCGGGGCTGCGCTATGGCGCGGCGCTGGATTTCAGCCTTTGCGCCAGGGCTTCGGAACAGGCGACAGGCTTCATGACCATGGTTCCGCGGGACAATGCCGCGCTGCCGCCGGTGATCAGGCTGGCGTTCGAGCCGGGCTGCCGGGCGCGGCCGGGACAGGACGCGGTGCTGTCGGAACTGAATACGCTGATCAACCTGATCGAGAGTCATGCGGGCACGCCGGTCCTGCTCAACGTCAGCGACGATTTCGACGCGCAATATGCCATTGCATCGGGGATCAACCGGACCTTATGGCTGGACCGCAATTTCTTCGCGCCCGATCGCGAGAAGCGCAAATGGGTGATGTGGACAGCCAATGATATGCGGCATATCGACGGCATCGACGGACCGGTGCGATGGGATGTGATGGCGCGATGAATGCGACGGAAAAGCTGATCGGGGCGGCGCGGACGGCGATGCGCCATGCCCACGCGCCCTATAGCCGCTTCGCCGTGGGCGCGGCGGTGCGGCTGACCGACGGGCAGATCGTGACCGGCTGCAATTTCGAGAATGCGAGCTACGGCCTGTCGCTCTGCGCCGAAACGGTGGCGCTGGCGGCGGCCAACGCGCAGGGCCGCCTTGCCGATGTGGAGGCGATCGCGGTCGTGGGCGGCGCCATCGGGCCGGACGGCTCCGTATCGGGAGACGCCATCGTCACCCCCTGCGGCCGGTGTCGCCAGATCATGAACGAAGCCGAGCAGATGGCCGGGCGCACGCTTGCCATTTACTGCGCGGCGCCGGAAGGAGACGCGCTGGCCGAACATCGCGTCGCCGAACTCCTGCCCCATGCCTTCGGCCCTGCCGATTTGGGCATCACCCCCAGAAAGAGCTGAACAGCCATGTCGATATTGTCGGATAAGTGGATTCGCGAACAGGCCCGGACCAGCGGCATGATCGAGCCGTTCGTGGAAAGCCAGCGGCGCGACGGCTGCATCAGCTATGGCCTCTCCTCCTACGGCTATGACGCGCGGGTGGCGGACGAATTCAAGATCTTCACCAATGTCGACAGCGCCGTGGTCGACCCCAAGGATTTCGCCGCCAACAGCTTCGTCGACCGCAAGACCGACGTCTGCATCATCCCGCCCAACAGCTTCGCGCTGGCGCGGACGGTCGAATATTTCCGCGTGCCCCGCGACGTGCTGGTGATCTGCCTTGGCAAGTCCACCTATGCGCGTTGCGGCATCATCGTGAACGTGACCCCGCTGGAGCCGGGCTGGGAAGGGCATGTGACGCTGGAATTTTCCAACACCACGCCGCTGCCCGCCAAGATCTACGCCAATGAGGGCGCGTGCCAGTTCCTGTTCCTTAAGGGCAACGAGCCGTGCGAGACCAGCTATGCCGACCGCGCGGGCAAATATATGGGGCAGCAGGGCGTCACATTGCCGCGCCTGTAACGCTGTGCGACAGTGGCGGCATGATGTGTGAGGCAAGCCCGCCATGCTGATGCCGTTCCGCAGGCGGAAGGCGCGGGACGATGCGCCCTCCCCCAGCGTGGGCGGTGACAGGCGCGTCTATGCCATAGGCGACATTCACGGCCGCGACGACCTTTTCGCCCAATTGCTGGACCGGATCGCTCTGGACGAGGCGGAGCGCGATCCCCTGCCCCGGCTGCTGGTCCTGCTGGGCGATCTGGTCGACCGGGGCCCGCAGTCGCGGCAGGTGGTGGAAAGGGCGATGGGCCTGGCGCGCTCGACCGGCGACATCCGCTTCCTCAAGGGCAATCATGAGGAGATGTTCATCGCAGCCGCCCGCGGAAAGGCGCAGGCGGCGCGCCTCTTCCGCCGATATGGCGGGGTGGAGACGCTGGCCAGCTACGGCCTGGGGGCGGAGGACAGCGCGCTTATGAGCGACGAGGCGATGGCGCAGTGGATGCTGGCCCATGTCCCCCGCGATCATGTCGATTTCCTGGACGACTTTGCCGATATGCTGCCGCTTGGCGACTATCTCTTCGTCCATGCGGGGGTGCGGCCTCGCGTCGCGCTTGATGCCCAGATTCCTGCCGATCTGCGGTGGATCAGGGGCGATTTCCTGAACCATGGGCGACATTTCGGCAAGATGATCGTCCATGGCCACAACATCAGCGAGGATGTGGATGTGCAGCCCAACAGGATCGGCATCGACACCGGCGCTTTCCGCAGCGGCCGATTGACCGCGATCGGGTTGGAAAAGGACCGGCGCTGGTTTCTGCAGACCAGCGCCTGATCCGGGCTGAGCGCCATTTGTAATATTATGATAAGATAATCTCATTTCCCGCTGATTTCCCGATCCTTTATCGGTCGCATCCGATCGTTCCTGTCCGCCGCTCCGGAATGGATGGCGGGTCGGGACCTTTTCTTCGTTGGAAAATGTCGGAACGGCAAAAAGCCGTCTGCAACAGGGGAACAATCGATGCGCATTCGCCATGCACTGGCGGGGTTCGCCCTCGCCACATACCTTGTTTTGCCCACGGAGCTGATGGCATCCTCGAAAATGGACGCCACCCTGTCGCAGCGGCACAAGTTCGACATCGCCCCGCAGCCGCTGAGCAGCGCCCTGCGCCAGCTTTCAACCCAGTCGGGCGTGCGCATCCTCTTCCCCTATGATGAGGTCGCGTCGATCCGCAGTCGGCGCGTGCAGGGCTGGCTGTCGACCGAAGACGCGCTGGAACGGCTGCTGGCCGGAACCGCGCTCAAGCATAGCGAAGCGGGCGTCGGCGTCATCGCCCTCGCCGTGCCGGCCAACCGCACCGTCGCCCATCGCAGTCCGCTGGCGGTCCAGCTTGCGCAGGTCGGCGTGGCGGGGGCGTCGGCGGCCCCGGTCGCCATGGCGCCCGCCGATGGGGACGATGCCTCGGCCCCGATCATCGTCACGGGAACCCGCCAGACCACGCGCACCGTCGCGGAAAGCCTGGCGCCCATCGACGTGCTGAGCGCCAGGGACCTGGAGGCGAGCGGCAAGCAATCGGTGCGCGACCTGCTGGGCACGCTGGTGCCGTCGATCAACGTGTCGAACAGCGGCGCGGGCGCCAGCTTCGCCGTCAAGACGCTGTCGCTGCGCGGCCTTGCGGGCGACCAGTTGCTGGTGCTGGTGAACGGCAAGCGGCGCCACAATACGGCGACCCTGTTCATCAACGGCACGACCCAGAACGGCCAGTCGCCGCCCGACCTGGACCTTATCCCCTCCTCCGCCATCGAGCGGATCGAGGTGCTGCGCGACGGGGCGTCGGCGCAATATGGGTCCGACGCGATCGCAGGCGTGGTCAACATCCTGCTGAAGAACGATGCCAGCGGCAGCGCGTCCTTCCTGGGCGGGGCCACGGCGGACGGCGGCGGCGAACAGGGCCGGTTCCAGATCAGCAAGGGCTTCGGCATCGGGGACGGTGGCCATGTCCATTTCACGCTGGACGCCTTCCTTCAGGGCCGCACCTATCGCAGCGCGCCCAATCCGGGCCAGTTCTATGCGCGGGTGGGCCAGCTCTATTCATCGGCCACGGGTGCGCTCGACCCGCGTGAGGCGACCGTCGATCGCGACGTAAACCGGGGCGGGCAGCCGCAGGTGTCGGGCATCAACTTCGCCTATGACCTGTCGCTGCCGGTGAGCGATCAGGTCGAACTTTACCTGTTCGGCACGGCGTCGCGCCGGCATAGCGACGCCTGGCTGACCTATCGCTTCCCCGACGCGCCGAACAACATCCCCGAACTGTTCCCCAATGGCTACAGCCCGCATCTCCACATCTATGACGAGGACTTCCAGACTGCGGCGGGGCTGCGCGGCGACCTGTCCGACACATTCCATTACGATCTGTCCAGCAGCTTTTCCCGCAACTGGGTGAAATATCGGGAAAGCTCGGTCATCAACGCCTCGCTCGGTCCGGCCAGCCCCACCGACATGTATATCGGCGCCGTCACGTCGAAGGAGTGGACCACCAATCTCGACCTTCAGAAGACGGTCGATCTGGGCCTGGCCGAACCGTTGCTGGTGGCGCTGGGCGCGGAATATCGCTGGAACGGCTATGCCATCGGTGCGGGCGACCCCGTTTCCTATATCGACGGCGGATACCGGTCGACCACCGGTCCCAATGCCGGTGTGCTGCGGACATCCGGGTCGCAGGGGGTGACGGGTTTCCCCCTCTCCTCCGCCGGGAAATGGAGCCGCGACAATTGGAGCGCCTATCTGAACCTGGAACAGCAGGTCGTGGAGGGGTTCGAGGTCGCGCTGGCCGGGCGGCATGAGGATTATTCCGACTTCGGCACCACCGACACCGGCAAGGCGTCGGTGCGGATCGAGCCGGTGCGCGGCCTGGCGCTGCGCGGCACGGCCAGCACCGGCTTCCGCGCGCCGACCCTGCAACAGCAGCATTATTCCTCCGCCAGCACGATCAATGTCGGCGGCGTGTTGCTGCCCGTATCCGCACTGCCGGTCGATTCCGCCGCGGCCGTCGCGCTTGGCGCCACGGCGCTGAAGCCGGAAAAGTCCAGAAACCTTTCGGCCGGCATCGTCCTCACGCCGACACCGCGCCTCAACATCACGGTCGACGCCTATCAGATCAAGATCAGGGACCGCATCCTGCTGTCCGAAACCCTGCAGGGACCGCTCGTGCGCAGCGTGCTGGCGGCGGCGGGCATCACATCCTCGGCGGGCGGCTTCTACTTCTCCAACGCCGCCGACACCCGGACGCGGGGACTGGACGTGGTCAGCACCTGGCGGGCGGGCCTGGGCGACTGGGGCAATGCGCTGTTCAGCCTGTCGGCCAATTTCAACAAGACCGTCTTCACCCATGTCGATGCCGTACCGCCGGTACTGGCCAATTCCCAGCTGGTGCTGATCGGCCGGTCGAAACAGGGCGACTTCACCAAGGGCACGCCGCGCGACAAGTTCATCGCCAACATCCTCTGGACCAAGGGGCCTGCCAGCCTGAACCTGCGCGCCACGCGCTACGGCAAGGTGACGATGGTCCATCCGACCACGCCTTCCCTGGATGCGGAAATCGATCCCAAGGTCATCTTCGACCTGGAACTGGGGATGGAACTGCGCAAGGGCATCAAACTGACGGCCGGGGCGAACAATCTGTTCAACATCTATCCAGACAAGCTGCCCACTTTGCTACAGGGCAACGGCTTTTCCCTTTACAACCAATATTCGCCCTATGGGACCAGCGGCGGATTTTATTATGGGCGGTTGAATTTCGAATTTTGAGCGAAGCGGCCATGGGGATGCGTTAGCCTGTTCTTGCTGTGCCATTGGGGCCGGCTTTGGCCCTTTTAAGACCTTCCTCCTCCCTTGAGGGGGAAGGACAGGAAGCCTTGGGGGCGAAGGGGGCTGGGTTGATTGGTAAGGGGGAAAGCGGGCCTGCTGCCCGCGCGATCCCCTGGATCGCGACCCCCTCACCCAGCTACGACTAAGCAGCAAGCTGCCAAGTCTGCGCAGCCCTCTCCCTTAAGGGAGAGGGATAAAGCGGGTGTCCGATACCGCCCTTCCTTCAGCTATCCTATTGCCACCGCCTGTCCTTCGCCGCCTTCTCCTGCGCGGCATCGAGGGGGGAGCCGTCCATCAAGGCATCGACAGTCGCCATAAGACGCGCATCGCCCGAGGATGCCTGCCGATAGGCCGCTTCCCGTCCCGCGCCCGGGACGAGCTGCTGCACCTGCCAGCCTTGCCCCTCGCGGCAGGCGACGCCCGACAGGGCCTGCCCTTCGAAGCTGCGGCACCATCCGCCGCCCTTGCGCCGGAAGCTGAGGCCGATGCGGATCGGCGCTTCCTCCTGCGCGGAAGCGAGCTGGGTTTCGAGCGACGACGCCAACTCGCCCTGTGCGACCATCGTGCCCTGCTCTATTGAAATCGGACCGTCGCTCCCGCCGGAAAAATGCCCGACGCCAAGCCCCAGCAGCAGGCTCGCGGCGATGGCGCCGCCCATGGCCCAGACGCGCCGACGCGCCGGGACCGGAGGGGCGAACGGGACGACCTTCGCATCCTCCTGCAACAAGGTCCGCATCGCGGCCGGCACAGGCTCGGCTTCGATGGGCGCATAATGGCCGGCCAACCGCTCCCGCAGGCGAACATGCATGTCGAGCCGCGCGGCCAGCGCCGGATCTTCCGCCACGGCACGTTCGACGCGCCGCCGGTTCACCTCGTCCAGTTCGCCGTCGACAAAGGCGATCAGCATGGCTTCGTCCATGTCCGTCATGCCGCTTCCCCCAGCAGTTCGATCAAAGCGCCGCGCCCGCGCACCAGCCGCGAGGTCAGCGTGCCCATCGGAATGTCCAGCACCTCCGCCGCTTCCCGGTAGGACAGCCCCTCCACCAGCACGAGCGCGATGGCCTCCCGCTGCTCGTCGGGCAGGCTTTGCATCGCGCGGTCGACATCGGACAGCATGACATGCGCCTCCACATCGCGGTCGCCGGCATGGCCGACATGCTCGCCCGCCTCCTCCGGCGCGAAGGTGCGGGCGGCGCGCTGCCGGGAGCGGCCCTCGTCGATCCACAGATTGCGCATGATCCGATACATCCAGCTATCCAGTCTCGTCCCCGGCTGCCATTGATCGCGTGCCCGGAGCGCCTTTTCCAACGCCGCCTGGCAGAGATCGTCCGCATCGGCGCGATCCCGCGACAGGCTGGCGGCAAAGCGCCGCAGCCGGGGCAGGATCGCCAACAGATCGCTTTCGAACGACATCCGGTCTCCATTCAGCTTCCTGAAGGATGAAACGGCTGCCGCCGCACGTTTCATCCCTGAGCATGAATCTTGTATCGGAAATTTTTTCGCAATGAATCATTTTGAGAGCGAAAGGACCGGAAGGCAGTCTGATGGTGGAAGTGCCGGCGGTGGAGAGGTCGAGATGAAATTCGCGCGTCGTTGGATCGTTGCCGGCCTGCTTCTGACCGCGCCGGCCGGGCAGGCCCAGTTGCTGCCTTCCCCGGGCAGCACCCTGGGTCAGGTGAGCGGCCAGGCAGGCGGCATCGTGCCGCATGTGATGGATCGGGTGGAAGGAACGCTGGATCAGGCCGGGCTTGAGCGGCTGTCGCCTGCCCGGCTGGCCGATCGGCTGTTGGCGGCGCGGGCAGCGCGGATCGACGATCTGGTGCGGCGGCATGCCGATTCGGTGGAACTGGACGACCGGCGCGAACCGGCGCGGCGCGGCGTCATATTGCTGACCGGGGCGCGGCCGGAAAGCGTCGCCGCGCTGCGCTCCGCCGGCTATGGCGTGGAAGATGCCGCCATAGAGGGGCTGGACCTTGCCGTGACCCGCCTGACCGTGCCGCAGGGCCGCAGCCTGTCGCGTGCGTTGAAGCAGGTCCGGTCCCTCGCCCCGGAAGCGCAGGCCAGTGCCGACAATCTCTATTTCCCGAGCGGCGCTTCCATGGGTCTTGCCGCCGCCGCGCTCGCGGAAACCGCGTCGGTGCGGGGCAAGGCGGCGGGGCTGATCGACGGCGGGGTGGCCCGGCACCCCAGCCTGACCGGCCCGGTCGAACAGCGGGGTTTCGCCCGAGGGGCTCCCCGCGCCAGCGCGCACGGGACGGCGGTCGCCTCCCTCATCAGCGGCACGGGCAGCATAAGGGGCGCAGCGCCCGGCGCGCCCTTGCTGGTGGCCGATGTCTATGGCGACGACCCGGCGGGCGGCAGCGCCTTCGCCATGGCGCGGGCGCTTGGCTGGATGGCGGCGCGCGGGGCCGATGTCGTGACGGTGAGCCTGGTGGGCCCGGACAATCCCCTGCTGGCCGGCGCCATCCGTCTGGCGCGGGAACGTGGCGTGTCCGTGGTCGCGGCGGTCGGCAATGACGGGCCGGCCGCGCCGCCGGCCTATCCGGCATCCTATGCCGGGGTGATCGCCGTCACCGGCATTGACGGGCGGGGCCGCGTCCTGCCAGAGGCGGGGCGGGCCCGTCATGTGGATTTCGCCGCACCGGGGGCGGACATGAATGCGGCCCGGGCCGACGGCGGCAAGGGTAAAGTCCGCGGTACATCCTTCGCTGCGCCGCTGGTGGCGGGACGGCTGTTCGCCAAAGGCAGCGTGGCGGCCCTGCGGGCGGAGGCGAAGCGGGGCTCCGGCCTTAGCATCATTTGCGGCAATTGCAGAAATAATGATTGATTTTCAATGATTTGAAAGTTTTTTCCGACATTTTGGGATTAAATCCGATCGCCGTCGCGTTGTCCTGTCATCGGATCGACAACGAACAAGGAGACGATCGATGAAAGTCAAGTTCCTGATTGCAACCGCCGCTCTTGCCGCCCTGACGGCCGCGCCCGCCTCTGCCCAGTTGCTGGGCGGCGGTGGCGGCGGCATGCTGGGCGGTGGCCTGGGCGGCGCGCTGGGTGGCGCGGGCGGGTCGTTGGGCGGCACGCTCGGCGGATCGGGCGGCGTCGGCCTCGACCGCAGCATCGACCTGGAGAATGGCCGTGTCGGCGCCAGCGGTTCGGGCCATGGCAGCGGCAGCGGTTCCGCCTCCGGATCGGTCAGCCGCCATGGCAAGAGCCGCAGCGGCAGCGCTTCGGGCTCCGCCAGCGGATCGGCAGGCGGCAGCCTGACGGCCGACACGCTGGGGACAGGCGATGTGCGCAATGCCGTGGGCGGCCTGCGCGACCAGGCCGGCAACACGGCCGGCGCGGCGCGGGACCGGGCCGCTGGAACCGTCGCCGAAACCAAGGACCGCGCCAGCGCCACCGCAGGAGCAGCGCGGGACCGCGCCGCCAACGCCGTGAACCGGACACGTTCGGCAGCAGGCAACGCCGCCGGCAGCGCTGCGGGCGCGGCCAACGGTGCGGCGAACGGCGCGAGCGGCCTGGGGTCCGTCGATGCTTCCGGACAGCTTTCGGGCAGCGGACAGGCTTCGGGTTCGGCCAGCTCGGCCGCTTCGGATCAGGCGGCCAACTGACCTCGCCCGGAGGCGACATATCCCCGACCGGCTTTCAGCCGCATTGCCGCCTCACCGCCTGATCGAAGGCCGGCGACCCTTATCGGGCCGCCGGCCTTCCCTCTTTCTGAACGAAACACTAAAAGCCTTTGATATAAATGGTTTAAGATGATGGCGCTTTTCATGGCGCGCCTGAATGTCTACACCGTCATTTCATATGGGTCCGGCCGGCAGTGCCGAATGGAGCCAAGGGTCGCCATAGGTGCGTCGCGGCACCAGATATTGAAGAGATACGGGACTGAATGTCCGTTTCGGATTCCGATTTCGCCTCCAAGCGGCTGCATGACCGCCAGCGTCGGCTGCTGAAGGCGCGCATGCGTCATCCGGATTATGGCGAGATCGACATCCTCGTTCGCGACGTGTCGGAAATGGGCCTTGGCGGGCGGTGCGAGCTCGACCTTGCCGTGGGGGAAAGCGTCGTCATCCTCCTGCCCGACTGCCGACCGGCGCAGGGAAAGATCGCATGGCGGAAGGGACAGAGCTTCGGCGTGCATCTGGAGGCGCAGATCAATCCGGAGGTGGTGAAAAGTCGCACCCCTGCCGATCGCCCGGCTGAGGGGTATCAGGTGCCCGAGGCGTTCCGGCCATCGGCGGAGACGAAGCGGCCCGGATTCCGGACGCGGTTACAGGGGCCGGACACCAACAATAAATGGCGGTGATTTCGCTTCTGCCCTGAGCAGACGATCGGCATTCGGCCGTTTGGATTGCGCGACGTTCATTTGCTGCGTCCGATTTAACGCAGCGCGCTCCAGAGCGGATTCCGATCCGATTGCATCGGCTCGACTGCTCTAAGTTTTTGTTTTGTCGCGTTTTCCGAGTCAGCAGATGATTCCATCTGCTTGGAAAACGCTTCAGGAGCCCGTCCCGTAGAGGCGAAAAAAGGAAAAAGGCCGCCGATCCTGTCAGGATCGCCAGCCTTTTCTTCCTGTCGCAATGGCTCGGATCAGGCAACTTTGGTCGCGAATTCCTCCGCCTCGTCCGGATCGCGCAGCACATAGCCGCGGCCCCAGACGGTTTCGATGTAATTCTCCCCGCCGCAGGCCAGCGCCAGCTTCTTGCGCAGCTTGCAGATGAAGACATCGATGATCTTGAGTTCGGGCTCGTCCATGCCGCCATAAAGGTGGTTCAGGAACATTTCCTTGGTCAGCGTCGTGCCCTTGCGGAGCGAAAGCAGCTCCAGCATCGCATATTCCTTGCCGGTCAGGTGGACGCGGTTGCCGTCCACCTCCACGGTCTTGGCGTCCAGGTTGACCGCCAGCTTTCCAGTGCGGATGACCGACTGCGAATGGCCCTTGGACCGGCGCACGACCGCATGGATGCGGGCGATCAGTTCCTCGCGGTGGAACGGCTTGGTCACATAATCGTCGGCGCCGAAGCCGAAGGAGCGGACCTTGCTGTCCATTTCCGCCACGCCGGACAGGATCAGCACCGGCGTCTGCACCTTCGCCGCGCGGAGCTTCTTGAGCACGTCATAGCCATGCATGTCCGGCAGGTTCAGGTCCAGGCAGATGATGTCGTAGTCGTAGAGCTTGCCGAGGTCGAGACCCTCTTCGCCAAGGTCGGTCGTATAGACGTTGAACCCCTCCGTCGTGAGCATCAGCTCGATCGCCTTCGCGGTTGTCGGTTCGTCTTCGATTAGCAGCACGCGCATGTGAAGCCCCTTTGCGTAGCAGTCCCGTTCACCCCCAGAGAACGACGGCCGCTCCAATTCATTAACCAAAAAACTTCTGAAGGACAAAGGTTAATTTTTCGCTAACCGGCAGGAATCCGCGAGTCGTGGGATTTTGAATCTGTTTTCAACATTTTGCAGCCGAAATGATTCAGATGGAGTCAAGATGGATTCACCTGTGGAACGAGTCCTCAACAGCCATGATGGCGGGTAAGGAAATCGAGCACGGCGTCCACCCGGGCCGGCCGCAGACGCGATGGCGGCGTGACCAGGTGGATGCCGAATGGCGGCGGCCGCCAGTCGACCAGAATCTCCTCCAGTTCGCCCGATGCAAGCGCGTCCCCGACAATGAAATCGGGCAGCCGGGCAATGCCGACGCCGGTGCGCAGCGCGGGCAGCATCGCCTCTCCGCTGTTGACCGTCAGCCGGGCGCGCACCTGCACCACGACATTCTGCTGGCCGGGGCCGGAAAAGCGCCAGACGTCGGGCGTCGGGGTATTGGAATAGCAGAGGCAATCATGGCTGCCGAGGTCGGACGGATGGGTGGGGCGTCCCCTTTCCGCCAGATAGGCGGGCGACGCCACGACATGCAGCTTGACGTCGGCCAGGCGCCGGGCGCGGAGCGAGCTGTCCGGCATGTCGGCAATGCGGATGGTCGCATCCAAGCCCATTTCCACCAGGTCGATGCGCGCATCGGACAGGTGGAGGTCGATGTCCACCTGCGGGTTCTGCTTCGTGAATTCGGCGACCAGCGGAGCGACGCGGAGCAGGCCGAAGGTCATCGGCGCGCCCAGCCGGACCGTGCCGGAAAGTTCGGCCGTTTCGTCCCTCGCCGCTTCCTCCGCCGCCTGCCCTTCCGACAGGATGCGCGCCGCATGCTCGGCCAGCCGCTTGCCGCTTTCGGTAAGGGCCAGACGGCGGCTGGTGCGGCTGAACAGGCTGGTATCCAGATGCTGCTCCAGCCGCGTCACCGCCTTGGACACGGTAGCCTTGGAAACGCTCAGCGCCTTGGCCGCGTCGGTGAAGCTGCGATGCTCGACCACGGCGGCGAACATCGCCCATGCCTCGAAATCGGGAAGACGCATAAGGAAACAATCCGTTTCAATGCTGCTTATTCAAGAAACGATCCTGATCGCTAGATTGACGGAAAGCAAGCCGGAACCTTCCGGCAACGCAATCGAAAGGCCTGAATATGAGCACGACAGTCGGGAGCCGCATCGAACGCCGCCCCTTCGCGTCCCTCGGTCATGCCGACCATGGCTGGCTGAACGCGCGGCACCATTTTTCCTTTGCGGACTATCATGATCCCGCCCGCATGAACTGGGGCGCGATCCGGGTCTGGAACGATGATGAAATCGGCCCCCGCTCCGGCTTTCCGCCGCATCCGCATGCGGACATGGAGATCATCACCTATGTCCGCAAGGGCGCGATCACCCATCAGGACAGCCTGGGGAACAGGGGCCGGACCGAGGCCGGCGACGTCCAGGTGATGAGCGCGGGCACCGGCATCCGCCATGCCGAATATAATCTGGAAGAAGAGACGACGACGCTCTTTCAGATCTGGGTCATGCCCCGCTGTCGCGGCGGCCAGCCGAGCTGGGGCGCCAAGCCCTTTCCGAAGGGCGACCGGTCCGGCAAGCTGGTGGTCCTGGCAAGCGGCCATGCCGAGGATGTGGAAGCGCTGCGCATCCGCGCCGACGCCCGTCTGCTGGGCGGCACCGTCAGGGCGGGCGAAAGCGTGACCTACGACAGTGCCGAAGGACGTCATCTCTATCTGGTTCCGGCGACCGGGCGGATCGAGATCGACGGCCAGATCTTCGAGGCGCGTGACGGCGCTGCGATCATCGGCGGCGCGCCCATCACCATCAAGGCGATCGAGGACGCCGAAATCGTCCTGGTGGACAGCGAATAAGGTCCGTCCCCTTCCCCCGGACGGGCCGAAAGGCCGCCCGCGCTTCTCCCCCCCTCCCTCTGCGCGGGCGGCCGATTTTTTCGAAACCTTTTTACGATCAATGCATTAGACGAAATGGAGATACTCATGGCAAAGGTTCTGGTTCTCTACTACTCCTCCTACGGCCACATCGAGACGATGGCGAAGGCCGTGGCGGAAGGCGCGGCGGCTGCCGGCGCGCAGGTCGACATCAAGCGCGTGCCGGAGACGGCGCCGCTGGAAGTGGCGCAAGCCGCTCATTTCAAGCTCGATCAGGAAGCGCCCGTCGCCACTGTCGCGGAGCTGGCGGATTATGATGCGATCATCATCGGCACCGGCACCCGTTTCGGCCGCATGTCGAGCCAGATGGCGGCCTTCCTCGACCAGGCAGGCGGCCTTTGGGCGCGCGGTGCGCTGAACGGCAAGGTGGGCGGCGCTTTCACCTCGACGGCCAGCCAGCATGGCGGGCAGGAGACCACCCTGTTCTCGATCATCACCAACCTGTTGCATTTCGGTCTGGTGATCGTCGGCCTGGACTATGGCTTTGCCGGGCAGATGGGCGTCGACAAGGTCCGCGGCGGATCACCCTATGGCGCCACCACGCTGGCGGATAGCGACGGCAGCCGCCAGCCCGGCGAGGAAGAACTGGAGGGCGCACGCTATCAGGGCCGGCGCGTTGCGGAAACGGCACTGAAACTGCACGGATAACGCATCGCTGCGCCGTCTGTACGGTGCAGTCGTTGAGAGCCTTGGGTCGCAAGGCATCAACGCAAATGGGGGGCCGGCGCATGGGACTGCGCGCCGGCTCCCTTTATTTTCGGGTTTTGCGGGAAGTGGCCAGTGCAAGACCTTCCTTCTCCCTTGAGAAGGACGGGAAGCCCTGGCGATGAAGGAGCCCAGGCTGATCTGGACGAGGAGGAGCGGGCCTGCGGTCCGTGCGATCCATTGGATCGCACCTCCCTCACCCAACTACGACTAAGGCAGCAGGCTGCCAAGTCTGCGCAGCCCTCTCCCTCAAGGGAGAGGGATAAAACGGGTGTCCGCTTTCCACCCTTCTGCTCGCTCAGTCTTCTAATCAGGCTAGGCGACCTCGATCGGCGCGACCTCATAGCCCACTGCCCGCAGGGCGGCGATCAGGCGTTCCAGATGGGCGCCGTCCCGCGTCTCGCATTCCACGTCGAGGCTGAGGCCCTTGGCAGGCAGATTGGTGAAGATCCGCTGGTGCGACAGTTCGAGGATGTTGACCGCTTCCTGGTCGAAGATCCGCGCCACATGGAACAGCGCGCCCGGCCGGTCCTGCAGGATGATGCGCAGCCGCGCCAGCCGGCCCGAGCGCGCCAGGTCGCGCAGCAGCACATTGGCCAGCAGCCGCGTATCGATATTGCCGCCGGTCAGGATCAGCCCGACGCTGCGCCCGGCGAACAGTTCCTTGTGCGTCAGCAGCGCCGCGAGGCCAGCGGCGCCCGCACCCTCCACCACCGTCTTCTCGATCTGGAGCAGCAGGCTCACCGCTTCCTCCAAATGGCGCTCGCTGACCAGCAGCACATCGTCCGCCAGCCGCTCGACGAAGCGGCGGGTGAGTTCGCCCGGTTCCCTGACGGCAATGCCTTCCGCTAGCGTATCGCCGTCACAGGGCAGGTTGGCGCCCTTGATATAGTCGTACATCGACGGATAAAGCTCCGCCTGCACACCATAGACCTTGATGTCGGGCTTCATCGCCTTGGCCGCCGTCGCCACCCCCGAAAACAGGCCGCCGCCGCCGATGGGCACGATCAGCGTGTCGATCTCCGGCGCGTCCTCCAGCATTTCCAGCGCGACCGTGCCCTGCCCCGCCATGATGTCGGGTTCGTCAAACGGATGGACGAAGGTCAGGCCCTGCTCGACCTCCAGCAGCCGCGCATGGGCATAGGCATCGTCGAACTTCTCGCCGAACTGGACGACGGTGGCGCCATGACCCTGTGTCTGCGTGACCTTCACCGTGGGCGTGGTGTTGGGCATGACGATGGTGACCGGCACGCCCAGCCGCTTGCCGTGATAGGCCAGGCCCTGCGCGTGATTGCCCGCGGAAGCCCCGATCACGCCCTTCCGCTTCGCCTCCTCATCCAGCTGGAGCAGGCGATTGAGCGCGCCGCGTTCCTTATAGGCGGCGGTGAACTGGAGATTTTCGAACTTCAGATACACTTTGCAGCCGAACATGGCCGACAGCGTCTGGCTGACCAGCGTCGGCGTATGCACGACGGAGCCGGAAATTCGCACCCGCGCCGCGAGGATGTCGTCGACGGAAATGGGCAGCGGCACGGCGCTCTCTATCTTGCTCAGCGTGTTCATGGCGCGCCACCTAGCTTAAAATTGCTTCGGAAGGAACTGGCACTGACCGAAAACTCTGCCTATGGCTTGCGGGCGCGCATCCAACTGATCGAGGCATATGGCTAAAATCGCGTTTATCGGCCTGGGCGTCATGGGCGGCCCGATTGCGGGGCATCTGGCGAAGGCGGGGCATGAGCTGACCGTCTACAACCGTTCCATCGGCAAGGCGAAGCGTTGGGCGGAGGCCTATGGCGGCGCGGTCGCGATCAACCCGGCCAAGGCCGCGGAGGATGCGGAGATCGTCATCAGTTGCGTCGGCACCGACGACGATCTGAGCCAGATCACCCTGGGCCGCGACGGCGCCTTTCGCTCGATGAAGCCGGGCGGCCTGTTCATCGACCATACGACGGTGTCGGCGCGGATCGCGCGGCAATTGTTCGTGGAGGGCGAGAGCCGGGGGCTGCATTGCGTCGACGCGCCGGTGACCGGCGGTCAGGCCGGGGCGGAAAAGGGCAGCCTTGCAGTCATGTGCGGGGGCAGCGAGCCCGCGGTCGCAGCCGCCCGGATCGTCATGCAGGCCTATGCGCCGCGCATTGTCCATGTCGGGAAGGCAGGCGCGGGGCAGACCGCCAAGATGGTGAACCAGATCTGCATCGCGGGCGTTGTGCAGGGCCTGGCCGAAGCGCTGCGTTTCGCGCAGGCGGCTGAACTGGACCTCGACACATTGTTCGAGGCGATTTCCGGCGGCGCGGCGCAAAGCTGGCAGATGGACAAGCATTGGAAGACGATGGCGGCGGACAGTTTCGATTTCGGCTTTGCGGTGGATTGGATGCGCAAGGATCTGGGGCTGGCGCTGGAGGAAGCGCGGGCCAATGGCGCCACCCTGCCGGTGACGGCACTGATCGATCAATTCTATGCCGACGTGCAGGCCATGGGGGGCCACCGGCAGGACACCAGCGCGCTCGTTCGGCGGATCACGCGGGCATGAACAAGGCCGGCATGACCAGCAGCGCCGTCCGCCCCGGGCTTGACCCAAGGACAATGCGCCGCTGCGGCAAGCTCCGCGCGAACGGATGCAGGATTGCCGTCGCCCTTGCCCTGACGCTGCCCGTCCCTGCGCTGGCTTCGGGCATCATCGACAATGTGAACGGCATCGCGCTGGATGCCAATGGCCGCGTGGTGCGTTTCCGGGCGCTCACCATCGACGATGAGGGCAAGGTGGATAAGCTGCTGCCCGACCGCTATCGGGAGCCGGAGCAGCCGCGCCCCCGGAAGCGGAAGAAGAGCGAGCCGGAGCAGGCACAGCCCAGCCGCCCGGACTTCAAGCTGGACGCGGGCGGCAAGACGCTGATCCCCGGGCTGATCGACGCCCATGGGCATGTGATGGGCTATGGCCTGTCGCTGATCACGCTGGACCTTTCGGAAACCAAATCGCTGGCGGAGGCGCAGGCGAAGATCAGGGCCTATGCCGCCGCCAATACGGGCCGGAAATGGATCATCGGCAAGGGCTGGAATCAGGAGCTTTGGGGCCTGGGCCGTTTTCCGACGGCGGCCGAGCTGGATGCTGCGGTCAGCGACGTTCCGGTCTGGCTGGAACGGGTCGACGGCCATGCGGGCTGGGCCAATTCGCTGGCGATCAAGGCGGCGGCCGTCACCGCGGCGACCAAGGCGCCACCCGGCGGCCGGATCGAAATGGCGGCGGGAAAGCCTGCGGGCGTGTTCGTCGACAAGGCGATGGATCTGATCACGCGCGTCGTGCCCCCGCCAGCGCCCAAGGATCGCGACATCGCGCTGGAGAAGGCGCAGCAGGCGCTGCTGCGGCAAGGCATTACCGGCATTGCCGACATGGGCACCAGCATCGACGACTGGCAGGCCTTTCGCCGTTCGGCGGACCGCGGCGCGCTGCGGGTGCGGATCATGTCCTATGCCTATGGCCTTGAGAATATGGTGGTGATCGCCGGGCCTGAGCCGACGCCCTGGCTCTATGACGATCATCTGCGCATGGGGGGGATCAAGCTGATCCTGGATGGCGCGCTTGGATCGCGGGGCGCCTGGCTGAAGGCGGACTATGCCGATGCGCCGGGGCAGCGCGGCCTGGCGATGATCCCGTCCACCCAGCTTCGCAACATCATGAGCCGGGCCGCGATGGACAATTTCCAGATCGCGGTCCACGCCATCGGCGACGCGGCGAACAGCGAAGTGCTGGATGCGGTGCAGGAACTCAGCGAAACCTACAAGGGCGACCGGCGCTGGCGCATCGAGCATGCGCAGATCGTCGATCCGGCGGAACTGCCGCGCTTCGGGCAATATGGCATCGTCGCGTCGATGCAACCGGTGCATCAGACCTCCGACTGGCGCATGGCCACGGCGCGGCTGGGCGAGGCGCGGCTGAAGGGCGCCTATGCGTGGAAGGCGATGCTGGACAATCGCGTGCCGCTGGCCTTCGGGTCGGACGTGCCGGTGGAAAGCCCCAATCCCTTCCCCGGCATCGCCGCCGCCATGACACGGGAAGATGCATCGGGGCAGCCGGCGGGCGGATGGATGCCGGAACAGCGGGTAAGGTTCGAGGCGGCGCTGGACGGGTTCACCAGGACGGCAGCCTATGCGGGCTTCGCGGAAAAGCGCTTCGGCAGTCTGGTGCCGGGGCAGCGGGCGGATTTCCTGCTGATCGACCGGGATATTTCCACGTCAAGCCCGGTCGAGATTCGCGGGACGCAAGTGCTGGAGACGTGGATCGGCGGCAAGCGGGTCTATGTGAAGGGGCAGTAGCGGCGGCCGACATGGCGTCATCCCGTTCAATGCCGGCCGTTCAATGCCGGCCGCTCAATGCTGGCCGCTCAATGCTGGGACGACGACAGGATCAAAGCACAGCCCCCGCCGCGTTGAACGCTTCTTCCTCCGTCTCCGGCAGCGGCGGCTGGACCGGCTTGTCGCAGCCCTCTTCCTTCATATGCGCCCGCAGCGCGTCCATGCGCCCCAGATTCCATCGCGCCAGCGGTACGCCAAGGGGCCGGAACTCCGCGCGGTCGAACAGCTCCACCACATAATTCCTGCAGAGATTGTCCACCTGCTCGAGCGTCAGCATGCCGAGGTTCATCACCATCGGCTTGCCCGGCACGCCGTTGCGTCCGCGCACCAGGTCCGTCACGTAAAGCCCGCCGCGCGGGTCGACCAGCACGACATCGGCCCTGGAAGCGTCGATCATCCTGTGGCTTGCGGCATAGGGCGCAACGAAGCCGTGCGTCCGCCACACGAGAAAGGCGCTGCTGAGCAATGTTATGGCCGCGCCCAGGAACATGGGGCGCATGGCGCCGGTCCGGAAACGCGCCCAGCCAAGGCCCGCCAGCAGGCAGAAAGGCCCGATGAAGCCATGGGCGTAGCGATAGCCCCAGCCATAGCCCTGCGCCAGGGCGAGGGCGCATCCGGCGAAGCAGCCCAGCGCCAGCGGCAGCGCGATCTCCTGCCCCCGGATCGCCTTGCGCCAGCGCATCGCGAAGACGCCCAGCGTCGCCAGCGGCACCATCAATATATTGTTCCAGGCGGCAAAGCGGCTGAGATTCACCAGCGGCTGCCAGCGGTCGCCCAACCGCTCGAACAGGCTGCCCACCTTGTCCGCCACGCCTGCGGAAGGACGCACGTCGGTCGGCTGCCCCAGCACATGCGTCAGGAAGGCGGGCCATAGCTTCGCCCAGACTATGACGATGGCAGCCAGCACGAGGATGTGGAAGATCGCGACCTTCCACCGTTTCCCAAGCAGCATCCAGAGAATGAAGGGCGCGATGAAGATCGGCGGGAAATGCCACTGGTGCAGCCCCGCCGCCGCCAGCGCGACCACCCCGGCGCTCAGATGCCCGATCAGCCCGCCGCGCAGCACCAGCGCCAGCCAGATCATGTTGAGCGCGAAATGCCCGGTCATGGCGTAGGGCGTCATCGCCGTGACCCAGAGCTGTGCCGAAGACAGGCCCAGCAGCATCGTCACCCAGACCGCGTCGGGCCTGTCGGGAAAAAGGTGCAGCGCCACCCGCCACAGCGCGAACAGCCCCGCCATCAGCAGCACCGGCCCGGCCAGATTCGGGTCGCCCAATTGCCAGAACAGCGCCTGGATCGCGCTGTTCACCGGCAGATAGGCCGCGGTCCAATAATCCGCCGCGCCGAAGGGGGAGAAAAATTCGGGCATGATCGCCCGGCGATAGGCCTCCCACTCCATCGGGATCGGGCGGGCCAGAAAACCCTCCCGCATATAGGCGGCGGCGAAGCGGGCGACCTCCTCGTCGCGGGAGATGGAATAGTCCTGGAACAGCCAGTAATGGCCCGCCCAGGCGATCAGGCCGAACAGCAGCACCAGCGGCACCGTTATGCGCGCGCGCGGCGCAGGCAGGCGCCAGCCCAGACCCTCCGCAAAGGGGGCGGCCAGCGTCAGCAGCAGCAACGCGCCCAGAAGCGCCGGAAAATCCTGATCGAGGAACAGGATGACCGCCAGGCTGATGCCCTGCCTGTAGGTCACATGCCAGAGGAAGGTCGCGCCCAGCCAGAGCGTCAGCCCGATCGCGCCCGCAAGGAGCAGACGGGTGGCACTGATGGGGCGCAACCGATTGAACATCAGCCTTCCAGCGGCAGCAGCGCCCGATTGACGAAAATGCCGTCCATCTCGACCAGCAGGGGGAAATGCCCCTTGTTGTTGGCGAAGAAGGCGGAGGGGACGAAGCCATGCTCCGCCAGCCAGTCGATCATCGCGCGATAGCCGGTCCCGCCTTCATAGATCGGCCGGACACCGAGTTCGGTCTGCACGCCCGCCATGTCGTGGAGCGCATCGCCTGCGCCTTCGCAGACGGACAGGTCATGCCCCTGCGTATCCATCTTGAGAAAGGGTCGGGTGAAGCCATGGGCGCGCTTCAGTTCGGGCAGCAGGCTTTCCAACCGGCGGCATTGCATGTCGACCGAGCGCGTCACCCTGTTGCGTTCGGCGAAGATCGCGTCCTGTTCCCCGGACGGCGTCTTCAGCGAACTGAACTGGTCGGCCGCCATGATGTTGAAGCTCGCCATGCCGTCGAAATCCGACAGGGCCATGTTGAACACATGCCATTGACGGTCGGACGAGGCATTCCGTTCCAGTTCGGAGAAGATGTCCGGATTGGGCTCGAAGGACAATATCGTGCCGTCGAAGCCCGCATCCTTGCGCAGCATCGTCGCATATTGGCCCCGGTTGGCGCCGACATCGAACACGCAATCGACCGCAAAGGCGCTCAGGAAACGGCGCAGCGCCTGGATTTCCGGATATTGATGCATCCGCCCCGCCAGCGCCAGCCGCACCGCCAGCGCCCGGTCGCGCAGTTCCCGGACATGGCGGCTCATTTCCCTGTCACGCTGCGGTAGATGGCGATGGTGGCCAGCGCCATGTCCTTCCAATTGCCCATTGAATCTCCATAGGTGCGCGCGCGCGCTCCCAAAGCCTGCCTGATGGCCGCGCTTTCTACGAGGGGCAAGAGGGCTTGCGCAAGCGCGGGTGCATTTCCCGCCGGGGTCCTGACGGCGACTTCCTCCGGCAGGCCGGCGAACATGCCCGCGTCCGACGTGACCATCGCCTTGCCATGGTGCAGGGCCGACAGGAAAGCGCCGCTGCTGTCGATATGCCGATAGGGGAAGACCAATATGTCCGCCTTCGCCATATGGGCGTCGAGCCGTTGTTCGGTCAGGAAAGCGAGATCGGCGATCAGCCGCTCGCCAAAGCCGGCGGCATGGACGCTGTCGAGCAGCGGGGCGACGTCCATGAACGGCTTGCCCGCCAGCACCAGTTCGAAACGATGCCCGGCGCGCCAGAGCGACAGGCACGCCTGCAGCAGCAGGTCGACGCCCTTATAGGGGCGGATCGTGCCGAAGAAGAGCAGGCGCGGCAGGACAGCGTCGGGCACCTGCCCCAGATCCTCCGTCCCGGCCGTCGCAAGTCGCATCGGCGGATGCGGCGTCACATGGATGCGTTTCGGATCGATGCCCTGCCGCTCCAGCGCGGTCCGCGTCGTCCCGCCATGGACGATCAGCGCGTCGAACATGTCGAGCAGGCCGCGATAGCCCCTGCCCTGCACCCCGGCGTCGGCATGATAGGCATCGGCATTGTGCACGGTATGGACCAGCGCGGTCCTGCCCTTCAACCGCCGCAACATGATCCGGTCGGCGGGCGCAAGCGGCAGCCATTGCATGTGCGCCACATCGGCCCTGGCCAGTGGGGCGAGGTCGCCCAGCGCGCAGCTGAAACCATATTCCGCGGCCTTGAGCAGGCGGAAGGCCCGACCTTCGCCGATGCGCTGGCGCAGGGTCTCGCTCCGGCGGAAGAAGCGCGGCTCATAGCCATAGCCCTGCGGCACGATGGCATCCGTCTCCCGCATCGGTCGACCGAGCAGGGTGACGTCCACGCCCTCTGCCGCCATCGCCGCGCAGAGGCTGTCGTCATAGCGGCCGGTGAAGAGCGACGGATCGCACATCGCGACCTTCATGCGCGCTTCCCCATCAACTGGCGCAGGGAAAGGCCGTGGATGAATGCGGCGGCGAACAGGGTCAGCGTGTAGAGGATCAGGAACAGCAGGTCGAACCGCTCCGGCGCGAATATCCGGGCCAGCGGCACGCTGAGCAGCGAACCGGCGAGGAAGGGCAAGGACCGGCCGAGCAGCAGCGTGAACCGTCCCAGCGCGCCCTGCACATAGACGGACACGCAGATCAGGGCGAGCGCCAGCAGCGCCCCGCCGATCAGCAGCAGGTCGATCCGGTCGATCGCCGCGCGGCCGTCGAACAGCTTTGCGAACAGCCATTTGCCCAGCAGCAGCAAGGCCGCCGAAGCGGCGAGCGCGAAGAAAAGCGCCGCGCCAAGCGCCCGCACCATCAACTGACGCAGCCTTACCCCGTCGCCCGCATGAAAAGCGCGGGTGATCCGGGGCAAGGCCGCCTCCACCGTCGCCCTGACGAGCATGGAAAGCGAGCGGGACATCTTGAAGAAAAAGTCGAAGATCAACATCGGCCGCGCGTCATGGGTCGCGGCGGCGATGGTGAAATAGGGCGCGTTATAGGCGAGGATTTCGGAAATGGTGAAGGCAGCCGATGCGCCGATGTCCCGCAGATAATGGCGCCTGACATGGCCGCCACCGACCCTGAAGGACAGCCAGTGCCGCGCCTCCATGCCGAGGCGCCGATGCACCAGGGCGATGGCATAGCCGATCACCGCCGCACTCACGCAAAGTTGCAGGGCGACGGAGACGCGCGGGTCCAGCCCTTGCAGGATGAACAGCAGCAGCGCGATGGTCATCACCCGGCGCAGGCAATCCAGCGCTTCCCAGAGGAAATTGCCGTCCACCGCCGCAAGCGCCCTTTTGGCGAGCAGCGCGGGCAGGTTGAGACAGGCGGAGAGGAAGAAGAGCAGGAACAGCAGCGGCATGCCCGTGCGCAATCCGCCCGCCGCCAGTGAAACCGACAGGATCGCCAGGCCGCCGACGATCAGCAGGCCAAGGAACAGGAACAGGACGCCCATTTCCTCCAGCCGGAATCCGCCCGCCCCGTCCTGGCCCGGTCCTGAATTCCCCGGCCCCAAATTCGCCGGCCCCAAATTCCCTAACCAATGCCGCCGCAGCCGCGCATAGACGATACTCGTCAGGCCGAACTCGGCGGAGATGGTGAAATTGCCGAACGCCACCAGCAGCAGGAAGGACTGGAACTCGCGCAGCGGCAGGGCGCGCACGAACACATAGGTGACGGCAAAGCCCCAGATCAGGGTCAGCCCGACATTGGCGAGCTTGATCAGGGCAAGGATGCGCGCCGACCCCTCCATCCGGGCAAGCGCGCTGCCGGGCGGCATGCTCACCGGGCGCCGGTCGCGAGCGGCTTGCGCGCGCGGAACAGCCTGTCGTCCAGCGCAAAATAATGCCGGGTATCGGCATCGATGGCGCTGGCGTCGATCTCCTCCAGATCGAAGCCGGCGGCCCGGATGCGGTCGGCAAAATCCGGGCCATATTGGCGCACATGGTCCCATTGGCCGAAACGCCGTTCGCGTTCGCGCGGAGGCATGTCGAAGCTGCCATCCTCGGTCGGCCTGTCCCATAACGGGACGATCAGCCAGGCTTCGCCGCCGGGCTTCAGCGCGCGATGGATGTTGCGCAGCACGGCATGATCGTCCGGCACATGCTCCATCACATGGCTGGCATAGAAAAGGTCGTAGCGGTCGCTGGCATCGAGCGCCATCAGGTCGACGCGCCGCATGTTCGGCACATGGTAGCGGCCGGGATCGAGATCGGCGGGCGTATAGTCGGCGGCGGTGGAGAAGCGGCGCACCAGGCTGCCTTCATTGGGCGCCATGTGCAGCACCGCGCCCTGTTCCGGCACGGTCAGCACATGGCTAGCGATCAGATGGTTCATCAACCGTTCGCGCGGGGAAGCGCCGCAGTTCGGACAGCCCCATTCGGCATTGTCGCCATAGCGGAAAAACCCCACAACCGCCTGCCCACAGGCCGGGCAGGCCCGGTTCGCCCGCGCGCCCATGGCCTTGCGCACGGCCAGCATTGTCCGGGTCAGATGCTTGCCGGCGGCTTTCGCCACCCGCTGGAAAGTGATCACGCCTTGGCTCCAAAAAGCAGTTGGCACCGGCCTATACAATATGCCGCCGCTTTGGCGAGCGATTCCGTTGTGCGTGGCCCATCAGGCCCGACATCCCGCAAAGGCGGGAATCAGCGCGACTTGGCGGGGTTCCAGATAGTCACGGTTCGCCCCGTCATCGCCTTGGCCACGCCCTGCAAGGTCGCGAAATAGGCGAGCACGATGTCCACCGCCGCCGCGAAGGGTCCGCCCCTGGACCGCAGCCCGCGCCACAGGATGAATACCCCAGTCAGCCCGCCAACCATGTAGAGCATCGGGGAAATCCGCATCGCCAGCGTCCCCGCCGCGACGATCCCCGTCAGTATGAAGAGACCGCCGAACCATCGCACGATCTTGCGCGAGGCATATTTGAACCTGTCGACCCCGCGCATCCGTCGCAATTGCGGCCGCAAATGGCTGTGCGTATGCCAGGCGCGGGCGGCGATGCGCACCTTGCGCCGATATTCGTCGCCACGCCCGGCGACCAGCCGCTCCCGGGCGATCACGTCCTTCGCCTTCACCAGCCGCTTGCCGGCGAAGACCACCGCCATCGACACCGTCAGATCGTCCAGCACGCTGTCGGGAAAGTCGGGATAGAGCGCCCGGCGGATTGAGAAGATCGACCCGTCGGCCCCCAGCACATTGCCGGTGCGCGATTCCTCGTCCTTCAACCGTTCCTCGATCCGCCAGTAGAGCGACCCGACCGAGGCTGTGGCGCTTTCCCCGTCGCCCATATAATGCAGGGACCCCAGCACGCCCCCGATGTCCGGATCGGCATAGCGCGCCAGCAGATTGTCGATGGCGTCGGGGTCCAGCATCACATTGGCGTCGGTGAAGATCAGCACATCGCCCTGCGCCCGCGCCGCCAGCAGCTTCATGCCATGCGCCTTGCCGCTGCGCCCCGGCCCGCGCAGCAGCGTCACCAGATCGCCCCGCGCTTCGATCAGCGCCGCCGTCTCGTCCGACGAGCCGTCGTCGAAGGCCAGTATTTCCAGCGCCGGATGGCGCGCCTTCAACATCGCCAGATTGGCCAGTTTTTCCGGCATCGCCGCTGCCTCATTATAAGCGCAGAAGAGCAGCGATGCGGATGGCGGCGGCCCAGCGGCCGGCTGCTCCGCCTTTGTCGGCAGCAGGCGCAGGATCAGGGGGTAGAAGAGAAACGGCCAAGCCACCGCCGCCAGCGAGAGCAGCAGCGCCAGGGCCGCGATCAGGTCGATGCTGTCCGTCAACAGGCCCATCCCTCAATAGGCCTTGTGGTGCACCAGCACGCCGATGGTCGCGACGATGATGCGCAGGTCGCGCCAGATCGACCATTTGGTGACATATTCCAGGTCCGACTGGAGCCGGTCGATCAGGTCCTGATGATGGTCGGTCGATCCGCGATGGCCGCGCACCTGCGCCAGTCCGGTCATGCCCGGCTTGATGCAATGCCGCTCCCAATAGCGCTCGTCCACCTCCCAATAGAGGCGGTCGCCGGCCTTCGCGGCGGCCGCATGGGGGCGCGGGCCGACGATGCTCATGTCGCCGCGCAGCACGTTGAACAGTTGCGGCAGCTCGTCGATGCTGGTCTTGCGCAGGAAACGGCCCACAGCCGTCACCCGATCGTCATCGCGCGCCGTCAGCTTGTCGGCCTTCCGGTCGCTCGCCTCCGTCCGCATGGAACGGAATTTATAGATGTTGAACGGCCGGGCGTCGCGGCCGATGCGCGGCTGGCGGAAGATGATCGGGCCGGGACTGGTCAGCTTCACCGCCAGCGCCGCCGCGATCAGCACGGGGGAAAGCGCGATGGTGGCCGCCGTCGCGACGACGATGTCGAAGAATCGCTTGATCAGGCGGTCGCGGAACTGGAACGGCCCGCCCGCGACGATGATCGTCGGCTGACCGTCGAACTCGTCCACCCGCGCCGGGGCGAAGCGCAGCAGTTCCGGCACGACGATCTCGCCCCGCGCCGACAGGGACTTGAGCGCCACCGACCAGTCGTCCATCCGCTCCATCGGGCAGGCGACGATCACCCGTTCCGCCATGCCCACGGCGGCGGCGAGCCGCGCCGCCATGTCCGCGTCATGCCCCTTGGGCTGCAGGCCGGCTGCCCCAGCCTCGATCACATGCATGTGCGGGCCGGTGTCGATGGTCACGCCGTCCATGATGACCACGGTCAGATGCGGCACCTCGCCCAGCAGATGCGCGCCGAGCCGCCCGATGGCGAGTCGGACGGCAGCCACGCCAACTGCCGAAATGCCCAGGCCGACGATGAAGGTCAGACGCGAAAGCTGTTCCGCGATCTTCCCCAGATAGACGATCAGCAGCATCAGCATCGCCGCCTGCGCCAGCGCCATCAACCCCCGGAAAATGCCGCGCCGCAGATCCTCCAGCATATGGATGCCATAGGCGCCGCCCTGCACGCCGAGCAGCACGTAAAGCGGCGCGATCATCGCGAACATGACGATGCCGTGCGGCTTGCCCGGTTCGCCCAGCCATGCGCCCAGCACCAGATAATTGGCGAGCAGAAAGGACAGGAAAAGCCCCGCCATGTCCCCCAGCAGACACAGCAGGTACAGGCGCACCCGCAATATTTCCTTGGAGACTGTCACTTATGGACCCTGATCAGCTTGGCGTGTCCGCTCCGTTGGCACTGGTCGGAGCAGCTTTCAAGAGTTTGAATGGAGATCAACAGGTTCCTGCAAAGGCGGGAACCCGGCTCTGACCTCGCGATCGGGCTCCTGCCTTCGCAGGAGCGTGCATCGTCCGGATCAAAGCGCAAACAACCTTCCCAAAGCCTTGTCGAGCATCAGCAACTGCCACAGCAGCCGCCCATGATCGGCCAGCGCGGCCTTGTGGTCCGCCGCGATCTTGCCGAGCATCTTCGCGTCGAACCAGCCAGTCTTCGCCAATGCAGATCCTCCGGCGATCGCCGTGGCCTCGCCCGCCAACGGTCCACGGAACCAGGCGCTGATCGGGGTCACGAAGCCCATTTTCGGGCGGTAGAGTATGTCCTGCGGCAGGAAAGGCTCCATCGCCTTCTTCATCAGATATTTGCCGCTGTTCCCGCGAATCCGCTGCGCCACCGGGAGCCGCGCGGCGAACTCGACCAGCCGGTGGTCGAGCAGGGGTTCCCGCGCCTCCAGGCTGACGGCCATGCTCATCCGGTCGGTCTTGGTCAGGATGTCGCCCGGCAGCCATATGCGAATGTCGGCATATTGCGCCCGGTCCAGCGGATCGCGCGCGGGCGCTTCCGCCATGGTCCTGATATAGCGATCTTCCGCCCGATAGGCGCCGAGCCGGGTCTTCATGTCCTGGCTGAACATCCGCTGCCGCAGCGCATGGGGCGTCACGCCGACCGATGCGGCATAGGCTTCCCCGCCCTCCCCCGCCAGTTCGAGCAGGGTCGATTTCGCGCGCAGGGGGCGGGGCGCCCAGTCGGCCTTGGGATACCAGCGGCCCAAAGTCCCGAACAGCGGTTGCCGCACCGAAGCCGGGATCAGCGAGCGCAGCCTTTCGCCCTGCATCTGGAACCGATGCCGCCGATAGCCGGCAAAGGCCTCGTCCGCGCCGTCTCCGGAGAGCGCGACCGTCACCTGCTCCCGCGCCAGTTCGCACACCCGGTAGGTCGGCAGCGCGGAAGCATCGGCAAAGGGTTCGTCGAAATGGAGCGCCAGAGTGTCGATCAGCCCATAATCATCGGGCGATACGATGCGGGTGCGATGGTCGGTGGCGAAGCGCCGCGCCACCCTGTCGGCATAGGCGGTCTCGTCCAGTTCCCTGACGTCGAAACCGATGGTGCAGGTCTTGACCGCCTGTTTCGACGCCTCCGCCATCAGCGCGACGACGCTGCTGCTGTCCACTCCGCCCGACAGGAAGGCGCCCAGCGGCACGTCCGCCACCATCCGGGATCGGACCGCCTGTCGCATCAGCGCGACCAGTTCCTCCTCCAGCGCCTCCGGCCTCGCCCTGCTGCGGTCGGCGAAGCTGACGTCCCAATAGCGCTGCGGCTGCGGCAGGGGCCGCCCGCGCACGATGCGCAGCGTCTCGCCCGCGCCCAGCTTGCGCACGCCCGCGACCAGGCAGGCGTCGTCGGGCACATAGCCGTAAGCGAGATAATCCTCGACCGCCGACAGGTCCGGCGCACGCCGCAAAAGGGGATGGGCGAGCAGGCTCTTCAGTTCCGAACCGAAGATCAGGCTGCCGTCGGACAGCAGCGCATAATGGAGCGGCTTCACCCCCAGCCGGTCGCGCACCAGCCAGAGCGCCTGCGCCCGCGCGTCGAACAGGGCAAAGGCGAACATGCCGTTGAACTTCTCTACGCAGGCCTCGCCCCATTGGCGATAGCCGTGCAGGATGACCTCCGTATCGCTATGCGTGCGGAAGACGTGGCCCTTGGCCTCCAGTTCCGTGCGGACTTCCCGGAAATTATAGATTTCGCCGTTGAAGACGACGGCCAGGCTGTCATCCTCCGTCAGCATGGGCTGCGCGCCGCTGCCCAGATCGATGATCGAGAGGCGCAGATGGCCCAGCCCGACGCCGGGCGCGGTCCAGATGCCGCTGTCGTCCGGCCCGCGCCACGGCATGGCGTCCAGCATCAACCCGACCCGCGCCGGATCGACCGGCTTGGCCGTTTCAAGGTGGAAAATGCCCGCAATTCCGCACATTCGAAGGGTCTTAGCGGGTTCGGAGGCTGCGGTCAGCCAAATCCTTCACATCGCCCAGATCATGGAGGAAGGCGGCAATGGCGGCGTCCGAAGGACGGCCTGCCCGTTCCTCTGCCGAAACCATGATGGCGGCGGCGCGCTGGTCACTGCCCAGCAGGCGCGCCTTCATCGTCTCCAGCTTGACGAGATGGGCGCTGCCGGTGGGCTGGCCCTTGCCGACGGCATAGAAGCTGACGACATGGCGCACCAGCCGGCCCGGGCCGGTGATCTGCTCGCCGCGCGCATTTTCGGGCGCGGCGGCGGGCTGCGACCAGGTCCATCCGCTGTCGGTGCCCGCCGCGCCCTGACCGAAGCCGACCAGTTCGCGCCCCTCATCCTGCCGGTCGAAGGTCGCAATGGCGAGATCGACCACCTGTCCCTCCGCATTGCGGTATCTCGCCATGGCCAGATAATCGGCGCCGTCGAAGCGCGGCCGCCAGAGCGGGAGCGGCGGTTCGTCGCTTCGGACCCAGCCCTTGACCTCCGGCATGGCGGGTGCGCCGGGCAGAGGCTGGCCCACCGCCGCGCTCGCCGCCAGCCACAGGGGCGCGGCCACGATCATCGCCAGCGCGCCGCCCGCGACGGCGCCCGGCGAAGCATGGCCTTCATGGCGCAGATGTTCGGGATCGAACCAGGGATCGCCGGGCTGCCGGTCGAAAAAGGGCCAGGCCATCGCCATCACCACGATCATGATGACGGCGAAGAACAGCCAGCCATAGACCACATGATCGAAGCCCGCCGCCGCATCGATGGTGGTCACTTCCGCGACGAAGATGGTGGCGAAGGCGCGCACGCCGTTCGCCAATATCGACAGGGAAAGCGCGCCGATCATGAAGGCGACCCGCCGTTTCCAGCTGGTGAAGCAGACATTGCAGACGAGCAGGCCATAGGCCGTCATGGCGATCACGAACTTCGCGCCGGAACAGGCCTCCGCCACCTCGAAATAGCCATTGGGCGTGGTGATGAAGATGCCCTGCATCTGCGCCGGAATACCGGTCAGGCCGAGCAGGATCATGCTGATATGCGCCGTCACCAGTTGCAGGGGCGCGACGATCTCCTCGCCGAAGGGCACCATGAAGAAGGCGTAGAACAGCGGAAAGAGCAGCGCCCGCGCCACGGCCGGTCCCAGCAGCGCGATGACAGAACCCTGCAACATCAGGATCAGCGCGCCGTGCCGCAGCACGGCCACGCCCGCCGCCGCGCCCAGCATCCAGGCGAAAGCGCCCAGCCCCAGCCAGATAAGCCCCGGCGCCCAGGCGGATGGCTCCAGCCGGCGCAGGCCGGGCAAACGTTGCTGCACCAGCCACGCGACAAGAAACGGCACGAACAGACAATGGCCATAGGTCGAGGCGTTCCACCAGATCGCCATCATGCCCAGCAGGTCGCGGTGGAACAGCGCCAGGATCGTGCCGGCGATGATGGCGAACGCCGTCAGATGACCGCGCCAGCCGGACAGCTTCACCTCCGGCCGCATGGGGAGCGCGCTTTCCATCACGCGGCCCTCATGTCGGCGGCGCCCGGCGATCCGAACAGCATGTCCGGCAGCTTCGCCAGCGTCGCGGACCAGCGGTAGCGCTCCTCCATCCGGGATCGCGCCGCATGGCCAAGGCGCGCGGCGCGGGTTGGATCGGCGAGCAGCGCAAGAAGCGTCTCCGCCTCCTGCCCCGGGTCGGCGGCGATCAACAGGTGCTCGCCATCGCGGGCGTCGATCCCTTCGGCGGCCTGGGGGGAGGCGACGACGGGCCGCGCCATGGCCATCGCCTCCAGCACCTTGTTCTGGATACCCCGCGCGATCCGCAGCGGCGCCACCACCACGTCCGCCGCCGCCAGCCAGCCGCGGACATCGGGCACGGCGCCGGTCACGATCACGCCGGGCAAAGCCGCCAGCGCCTGCACCGATTTCGTGGGATTGCGGCCGACAATGGCAAAAAGCGCCTGCGGACAGCGGGCGCGGATCGCGGGCAGGGTTTCGCGGGCAAAGCTCTCCACCGCCTCGACATTGGGGCGATAGTCCATCTGGCCAGTGAAGACGAGCAGCCGCCCGTCCGGCCGATCCACGGCGGGGAAATCCGCCGAGGGATCGAAAAAGTCCAGCGCGACGCCATTGTCGATGCCAACGATTCTATCGGGGCCCAGCCCGCTTTCGCGCCGGAACAGCGCCGCCTCCGCCTCGCTCACAAAGGCGCAGAGGTCGGCGCGTTCAGCCACCTTCCGCTCGAAGTCCAGCAGCATGCGCCCTTCGCGCCGGTTGATCCAGGCCATGGGGCCGGAGCCCTGCGCGCCATAAGCGGCATATTTGGCCGAATCGAAATCCACGAAATCCATGACGAAGCGCACCCCGTCCGGCAGCATGGGCACGAAATGCGCCATCTGCGCCGAATAGGTGACGACCGCCGCAATGGGCCGTTCCGCCAGCGTCTTCGCGACCCAGCGATGCAGATCGGGATGATCGAACAGCGACACCAGCAGGGGCTGCCCCTTCGCCAGCCCTCTGAGACCCGCCATGATGCGCGAGCGGTCGCGCATCAGCACGCACTGGCTGGCTGTCAGCTTCGCCATGTCGGGGGCAAAGCCCATGTCCCGCGCATCGTCGGCAAAGCAGCCGACATGGACGGGCGCGACCTCCGCCATCCGCTCCAGCAGATGATAGGACCGGATCTTGTCGCCCCGATCCGGCGGAAAGGGGATGCGATGGCAGAGGAAGAGGATGTCCCCCCTCACCCCAGCCCCCGCGCGATGAGCGGTCCGATGAGGTTCGCAACCGGCAGAGGCAGCTTCTTCCAGAGGTCGATCCGCCGCTGATAGTGCGGGCTGTTGGGATCGATGTCCCGCCGCTCGCCCGTGGCCGACCAGCTATGATAGGAAAGCGGCACGGGGTCGAAGCCAAAGCTCTTCTTCCACGCCGCCTGTCCGCTGCCTGTCTTGGAACGGCCGAAGTCGAAGACGCGCATGCCCCGCGCCCGGCCATGACCCATCAGCCGGAAATACATGAGTTCGTTCGACCGCAGCCGCCGCGCATCCGCAATGCCGCCGCCCCAGAAGGGCATGACCCGCCCCTGATGATAGAGGGTCAGCACCGCCGAAACCGGCCGTTCCCCCTCATAGACCGCCAATATGTCCGCATCCTCGCCAAAGGCCGCCAGCACTTCGCGGAACAGCCGTGCCGGGAAGACCGGCGTGCCGAGATTGCGTACGCTTTCCGAATAGACGCGGTAATGCGCCTGTCGATGCCGCGCCTCCCGCCCGATCTCGACGCGCAGCGCGTCATTGGCCAGCGCCTTGCGCAGCTCCGCCCGGTGCTTGCGCGGCACGGCGAGCAGTTCCGCCTCATCATCCGCCGCGATAGGGCGCGCAAAGCCCAGATGGCTGCCCTCATGCAGCGCCCAGCCCCTGCCCGGCGCCGGACCGCCACGGATTTCGACCGAGGCGATGCGGCCGTCCCGCGCCATGCCCTCGCAGGCTGCGGCCAGAGCAGGCACCGCCGCCGGATCGCTGGCGAGAATGCCGCCGTCGACGGCGAAGCCCGACGACACCAGAGCCTGCCCGAACAGGGCGCTTTTCACATGATGCAGCGGCAGCAGCCCGGCCATCTCCCCCGAAGGCGCCACGGCGGCCAGCATGTGCGCCCGATTGCCGGTCCCACGCTCCACGCCCGTCAACCAGGCCGGCCGGTGGAAGGGCGTCCCCGCCGGATGCGCCATCACGAATTTATCCGCCGCGCTCCGCTGCGCCGGATCGTCGAGGTCCAGCGCGGTGACGAGCATTTCCCCCGCCATCATGCCGCCCGCTCCGCTTCCTGCGCCGCCAGCGCATCCACGCGGGTCCATGAAAAGTCCCGCGTCAGACGACGCAGCTTGGCCGCCATGACCGACAGATTGCTGTAATGCCGCACCCGTGAGCGCAACGGCGCGCCCTCGACGCGCGGCTGGCCGGGGTCGATCTCCCACGGATGGAAATAGATGATCGCCGGCCGCCCATCCCGCTGGTTCACCTGCCGGATCGCCCAGCGCGAAAAACCATAGGGCAGCAGCCGGAAGAAGCCGCCGCCGCCTGCCGCCAGCGTCCGCCCCGCGAACCTCGCGGTGGTCACGGGCAGTTCGACCAGCGGCGATCCCTTGACCGGCCGCCAGGCGAAGCGCGGCGTTTCGGGCCATCCGTAATGATCGTGCCGGATCGGCGCGACGCTGCTGGAATAGGCATAGCCTTCCTCCGCCAGCACCTCATGCGCCCAGGGGTTGCGCCGGTCGATGGAAAAGCTGGGCGCGCGATAGCCCGTCACCGCCTGGCCGGTCGCATCCTCCAGGATCGCCCGCGACCGGCGCAGGTCGGCGCGGAACTGCGCCCCGTCGAAGGTGAAGACCCGCTTATGGTCATAGCCATGGCTGGCGACCTCATGCCCCGCCGCGCTGATGCGCCGCATCAGCGCCGGATAGCGCTCCGCCACCCAGCCAAGCGTGAAGAAGGTCGCGCTGACCCCCGCCTCCTCGAACAGCGCCAGCACCGCATCGGTGTTGCGCTCGACGCGATGGGTCAGGCCCGCCCAATCCTCGCGCCGGATCGTGCGCTCGAAAGCGCCGACCTGGAACCAGTCCTCGACATCGACGGATAGGGCGTTCAGCATGGGTCCGTCAGGCGGCGGCGCTTTGCTGCGTTTCGCCCAGCCTTTCCTCGCGCTCGACCCATTCGACCAGCAGCGTCAGCACCCGGCGCAGCGCCGTGTCCTGCTCCGTCACGCGGAACTCCAGCGTGGAAAGCCGTTCCTCGACAAGGGCGAAGCAGTCCTTCAGCGCTTCGGGATCGACGCTCGGCGCGCTGCGGGCAAAGTCGTTCTCGGCCCGAAGCGTGTCGATCTCCGCCCGCAGGGAAGCGATCTCATCGAGCAGGTCCGTGGCCGGCCCGGGGCTGGCGGCCCGCAGCGCCTCCACCTCGGCGCGCAAGGACGCAACCTCGTCGGAAACCGCGGGGTCGGCCGCGAACGGCACGGCAGCAGGCATGTCCGCCAGTTCCCCGGCATCGTCCAGCACGCTGCGCGCCATCGGTTCCGGCGTTACGTCCGCGTCCGCGCCCATGTCGTTCACCACCGCATAGACCACTTCGGCATCGATCACCGAAAGCTGGTCGAGCGCGCCCAGCAGCAGCACGCGGCTGACCAGCACGTTGATCCGGCGCGGCACGCCGCCGGTCGCGGCATAGATGGCGGCGAAAGCCTCCGGCGTGAATTGCGGATCGCCCTGCCATCCGGCCAGCGACAGGCGGTGCAGTATATAGGGTTCGACCTCCCGCCGCATCATCGGTTCCAGATGATGGGTGGCGATCACCCGCTGGCGAAGCTGCTCCAGTTCCGGCGATTTCAGCAGGTCGCGAAATTCCGGCTGGCCCAGCAGGAATATCTGCAACAGCGACTGCCCGCCCAACTGGAAGTTGGACAGCATCCGCAATTCCTCGATCGCGGAAATGGGCAGGTTCTGCGCCTCGTCCACGATCAGCAGCGACCGCTTGCCCGCTCGCGCCTGCGCATGGAGCCAGCCCTCGATCTGCTTCAGTATCTGCGCCTTGGGCATGCCGTCGACGCCCAGGCCGAAGCTCTGCGCGGCAAGGCGCAGCATGTCGTCGCCCTCCACCTGCGTCGAGACGATCTTCACGGCCGTCAGGCGCGACGGGTCGATGGTGTTCATGAGGTGCCCGACCAGCGTCGTCTTGCCCGCGCCGATGTCGCCGGTGATGACGATGAAGCCTTCTCCCTGCGCAAGGCCATAGCCCAGATAGGACAGCGCCTTGCGATGGGTCGCGCTCTCGAAATAGAAATGCGGGTCCGGCGTCAGCTGGAACGGGCGTCCCTGCAATCCGTAGAACTGGTCGTACATGACTATCTCTCCACCCGACGGGGCATTGGCTTAAAATGTGTAGCGAAGGCCAAGCTGGCCCATGGCGTTGATGACGGCGTCCAGATTGTCCGCCTTGGCACTGTCGACGCCGACCGAGGCGGACGCCTGCAGATTGCGCGTGACGAGCCGGTAATAGCTGGCGAAGGCGCCCAGGTTCAGCACGTCAAGCCGGTTGCCGCTGGCGTCGAAATAATTGGCATAGACGGCCGTATCGATGCTCGACTGGCTGTCGACGCGATAGGTGAGCGAGGCGTTGCCGTACCAGTTCTGGTCCCGCGTGCCGCGCACCAGCACCGTCTCACCCGAAGGCGTCACGAACTTGCGTTGCGAATAGCCAAGGCCGACACCCATGCCCCAGGGCCCGCGCTCCGCCGCGAACTGGGCCGCCACGCCGCGATAGCGGAAATTCGCCCCCGTGACCCCGGCCAGCGCATCGTTGAAGCACTGCCCGCCCCCGCTGGTGGAGAAGGCGCAGCCGGTGAAGTCGCCGGTGAAGGGATTGCGCACGATATTGAGGTCGCTGCCCGAAAGCGCCGCCACATCGGAAGTGATGACGCGCCCGAAGCTGTCGATGCCGTCGAACACGACCAGGGCGAACGACTTGTCCCGGCCCTGCCAGATGAAGCTGCCCGAATAGGTCATGCCGCCATAGCGTTCGCCCACCCGCGCGGTCAGCGAGGTGCGGTGGCTCGGCCGCCAGAGCACGCCGACATCCCAGATGATGTCGTCGAAATCATAGATGAGCTGGCGAGGCGAACTGTCGTCGGTGACGTAGCGGCCGCTGGAGGAGATTACCGGCACGCCATTGCCGTCGAGCAAGGGCGAACGCTGGCTGATCTCGATCTTCTCATAACCGATGCCGCCGATCAGGGCGAGCGTGGGGGATACCGGCAGGGTGGCGTCGAGCCGCGCCCATTTGTCCTCGAACCGCTGGTCGAGCTGGCTTGCATCCTCCCGGCTGTAGCCTGCGCTGGCGACGAGGCCCAGCGGCATCCACACCCCCGGCCCGACGCCGACGGAACCCATCAGGTCATGGGTGGTCGACTCCGCGAAGCCATTGCCCAGAGGCGCACCGGGGAAATCGACATTCACGTCATCCTCGACCCGCGCATAGCCGAGCCGGTAGGAGGCGCTGATGTCCAGATCGCCCAGCCGCGTGACATAGGACGGGCCGACATAGCCTGCATAGACCTGGCTGCTATAGCCGTCATTGCGCACCGACGCGCCCGAGAACCCGTCCGTGCGGACCCGCGTCGCCAGGCCGCCTGCATTCAGCGACAGCCCGCGCGCGAGGCCATATTGGCCGCTGACGATCCCGCTGATGATGTCCTGATCGCTGAGGTCATCGCCCCAGCCGAAGCTATGTGCATATTGCAGGTCCGCAGCGGCTTCCAGCCGCCGCGTCTGCACGCTGGCGGTCACGCCCGCGGTGACGTTGGTATAGGTCAGAACGTCGCCGCCGCCCTGGATCGGCGCGACGACGACCTGGTCGATGCCGAGATAGGGCGTGACGTCGACTTTGCGCTGCTCGTCCCGCGCAAGGGCGGGCGAGGCCAGGGCGATCCCCGCGAGAAGAAGGGTTATGCGAGAGATCATCAGCCCGCATGCTCCCGATCATGGCCATGCGCATAATAGCTGCCGAAACGCCGTCCGCCGCTGGCGAAGTTCACACCGTTCAGGAGCAGCTTCACCTTGGACGCGCCCTTGAGCAGTCCGGCCGCATCGCGCAGCGCGCCTTCCGTCGTCCTGTCCGCCCGCACCACCAGCAGCGCGACGGCGGCGTGGCCGGCCAGCACAGCCGCAGGAGAAGCGGCCAGCAGGGGCGGCGAATCGAACAGGACGATGCGGTCGGGCCGTCCCTCGGTCAGGCGGCCCAGCAGCATTTCCGTCCGCGCGGAGGCCAGATATTCGGTGTCGTTGTTGCTCCGCTGTCCGGCCGGGAGCACGGAGAGAGAGGGAATGTCGGTGCGCAGCACGCAATCCTCGATGGCAATCGCCGGATCGGCCAGCGCGTCCATCAGGCCCGGCCCTGCGGTCAGCCCCAGCGCCTGCGGGATGCCGGGCTTGCCGAAATCGGCGTCGACCAGCAGGATTTCGCGATCCTTCTCCGCCGCCAGGCTGAGCGCCAGGTTGATCGCGCAGAAGCTCTTGCCCTCCCCGCTATGGGCGGAGCAGACCAGCACCCGGTTGCCCCGCGCATTGCCCGCCAGTTCGGCCAGCAGGTCGCGCTTGAGCAGCCGGAACTCCTCGCTCATCGCGGTGACGGGGCCGTCGGGCAGCAGATAGCCCGCCTCGACCAGCGCGATGCGGTCGATCGGCTGTACCGGCCCGGTCCAGTCCGGCGCGCGATAGCCGGGGGCCGGCGTTTCGGGGACCGGCGTTTCGACGGCGGCGGGCGCGGGTTGCGCGGTCTCCACCACGGGTTCGCCCGCCGGAACTTCGACCGCGGGCGCCGCGCGCCCGCGCAGGGCCGCGCTGAAATCGTAGATTTCGGTCGCCCGCTCGATCAGCGATCCGCCGGAAAGGGACTTGTGCCTGTTCATATCCGGTCCCTCCTCAAGCCAGCCCGCGCTGGACGAATTCGATGACGATCAGCAGCAGGCACAGCGCCGCGAGGCCGCCGCTGGCGCCTGCAAACCACTTCATCCGCTGCCTCTCCATCGCCTGCTGCGCCGCGCTGACGGTCTGGCTGATCGATCCGATCACGGAGACGCCCAGCGCCTTTTCCAGCCGCGCCGCATTGGGAAAGCCGCCCTTGAGCTGCGCCACGGCAAAGGCCGTGCCGATGCCCGCGCCCAGCCCCAGGATCAGCACGCCCAGCAGCAGCAGCGGCCGGTTCGGCGCGGCCGGAGCGGTCGGCAGGCTGGGCGGATTGATGACGCGGAACTGGACCGATCCGGTTTCCGACTTCACATCGCCGCGCAGACGGATTTCCTCGCGGTCCGCCAGCATCTTGTCATATTGGGTCTTGAGCACCTGATAGTCGCGGTCGAGCCGTTCCTGCTCGGCGGCGAGGCCGGGTTCATCCGTCTGGCGCGAAGCCATGGCGTTCAGGTCCGCCTGCAACTGCGCCTTGCGGGCGGAAAGCCCCTGCACCGTGGCGGCGCGTTCCGCCTGCATCGACCTGATCGAAAGATAGGCGGGATTGGGCGTGCTGCCCGCGCTGCCGCCGCCCTGCCCGCGCAGCAGGTCCACCTGCCGCTGCGCCGCGATCACGTCGGGATGGCTGCTGGTGAAGCCCCGCGCCCGCATCGACGCAAGGTCCGCCTGCGCCTGGGCCAGCGCCGAAGGCCCGCCCGAAGCGCCGACGCCCGGCAAGGTCTGCGGCGTGCCCGCCAACTGGCCGTTCATCGCCGCCAGCGCGCTTTGCGCCTGCACGAGTTGCGAATCGATGCTGTTGATCTCCGACCGGGCGGCGTCCATGCGCTGGCCGATCGATCCGGCGCCCGGCAGCATGCCCGCATAGCGCTGCTCGAACTCGACGCGGCGCTGTTCGGCGGCGGCAAGCTGCTTGCCCCGCGCCGCCAGTTGCTGGTCGAGGAAGGCAAGGCTCTGCCGCGTCTCCACCTTGTCGGAGGACAGGTTGGTTTCCTGGAAGATGTCGACCAGCTTCTGCACGATCTGTTGCGAAATGCGCGCATTGGCGCCGTCCGACAGGCCGGAATCGGCCCATGTGGCGCTGATGTCGATCATGCTGGGGTCAAGCTGCGCCATCACGGTGATGGTCTCGCGCAATCCGGTGATCTTCGCCGCCAGGTCGCGCGGCCCGTCGACCGTCCGGTTGAGATCGGTCTCCTTCACCACCCGTTCCAGATTGGCCGTGCTGGCCAGGGTCTGGCGCACCCTGTCGAGGTCCTGCTGCGCCTGGACCTGGGTGATGCCCACCTTGTCCTCCAGCAGTGACTGGGTGTTCACATAGACCCGCGCCTTGGATTCATAGCTGTTGGGGATGAGCGCCACGCCCAGCCAGCCAGCCAGGCACACGCCCCAGGCCACGCCCAGCGCCAGCCAGCGGCGGAGCCAGAGGCCATGCAGAATGACCAGCAGTTCGTCGACGAGAGCCGCCATGTCAGAACATGCTTTCGGGAATGATGATGACGTCGCCGGGCGCCAGCATGACATTCGCCTTGCTGTCGCCGCGCTTCAGCAGGTCGCCGAGGCGGACCTGATATTCCTGCTGCTTGCCGGTTTCCTTGTTGAAGCGGACCAGCTTCGCCCTGTTGCCCGCCGCATATTCGGAAAGGCCGCCGACCGAGATCATCGCGTCGAGCAGCGTCATATTGGCGCGATAAGGGATGGAGGCGGGCTTTTCGGTCGCGCCGACGATCCGCACCTGCTGGCTGAAGGTGCCGGAGAAATTGTTGACGATCACCGACACCAGCGGATTTTCGATATATTTGCCCAGCGCCACCTTCAGGTCGTCGGCCAGTTGCCGGGGCGTCTTGCCGACCGCCGGCATGTCGGAAATGAGCGGCGTGGTGATGCGCCCGTCGGGCCGCACCTGCACCTTCGCGCCGAGATCGGGATTGCGCCAGACGAAGATGGTGAGATCGTCGAGCGGCCCGATCACATATTCCTCGCCCGGCCCCTCCTGCGTCGAAACGAAGGACGCCGGCGGCAGATTGGGCGCGCCCCCGCCCGAAGCGCAGCCCGAAAGAGCCAGAGCCGGCAGGGACATGCCGATCAACGCACGGGAAAGTGACAGGAAACGCATAGATTCACCCCTTTTCGCGGCCGCGCCGACAGCCGCCAAAGGGAGGCGCCGGCAACCGTCAAGCACTCAGCTTCGACGGCCTTCTTGCCCCGAAAGGGTAAAAATAGCGTTAGGAGTTAAGTTATTGGCAAATCAGTTGATTAAAATCAGCCGATCAGCAGTTCCCGAGGCGCCGGATGACCGAGAAAAGCCGCCGGGCTGGCCGAGGCGCCATAGGCCCCCGCCAGGAAGATCGCGATCAGGTCGCCCTCCTCCACCGGCGGCAACGCGACCTTGTCCCCCAGCCTGTCGATGGGCGTGCAGAGGCAACCCACGACCGTTACGGCCTCCGCCGCGGGCGCTTCCCCGAAGCGATTGGCGACGGCGATGGGATAGTTGCGGCGCACCACCGTGCCGAAATTGCCGCTCGCCGCGAGCTGGTGATGCAGCCCGCCATCGACGACGACGAAGGTTTCGCCCTGGCTCTTCTTCACATCGACGATGCGGGTGAGGTAAACGCCCGCCTCCCCCACCAGCCAGCGGCCCAGTTCCATGGCGAAGGCACTGCCCTGCAATATGTCCGCCCGCCCGTCGATCAGCCGGCCCAGCGCGTCCCCGATGGGCCGGATGTCCAGCCGTTCGTCGCCCGGAAAATAGGGAATGCCGAAGCCGCCGCCCAGATTGACCAGCGGGGGCACCGCGCCGATGCTGTCGGACAGGCGGGTGGCGAGATCGATGGTTGCCGCCTGCGTCTCGATCAGCGCCTGCGCCCCCAGCGCCTGGCTGCCGGCGAAGATATGCCAGCCGCGCCATTGGGCCCCCGCATCGATCACCCAGCGCGCCAGCGCCGCCGCGCGCTCCGCGTCCACGCCGAAGGGCTTGGCGCCGCCGCCCATGCGCATGCCGGACCCCTTCAGGTCGAAATCCGGGTTCACCCGCACCGCCAGCTTCGGCGTCCTGCCCCGCCGCTCCGCAAGGGCGATGGCCCGCCGCGCCTCCCCCTCCGACTCAAGGTTGATCGTCGCGCCGCTGTCTATGGCGACGATCAGTTCATCGTCGCGCTTTCCCGGCCCGGCGAAGCTGATATGGGCAGCGTCCATCCCCGCCTCCAGCGCCCGGGCCATTTCCCCGCCCGACGCCACGTCGAAGCCGTCCACCAGCTTCGCCATGCGCTCCAGCAGGGGCGCATGGGGATTGGCCTTCACCGCATAATGGAGCGACAGCGTCGCGGGCATGGCGTCGCGGAAGGCCCGCGCCTGCCCCTCTACGATGCCCATGTCATAGACGAACAGCGGCGTGTCGCCGGCCTCCTCCACCAGGCTCGCCGCGCCGCAGCCGCCGATCAGCAACATGCCCTCCTCCCCGGTGAAGAAGGGCGGGATCGGTCCCATCGGCTTCATGCCGCAAATTCCTTCGCCAGCGCCACACGGTCGACCTTGCCATTGGGATTGCGGGGAAATTCGGAAAGCATGACGATCTCGCGCGGTTGCATGAAATTGGGAAGCTCCTGCCGAAGCCGTGCCTCCACCTGCGCCTTTAGCTCCGGCGAAGCGCCGCGCAACAGCAACAGCACCGCCTGCCCCAGACGATCGTCCCGGACGCCCAGCGCAACCGCTTCGGCAACGCCCTCCACCGCGACGGCCGCTTCCTCGACCTCCGTGGGGCTGATGCGGTTGCCGGCGGACTTGATCATGGCGTCATCGCGTCCGACAAAATAAAGCAGTCCCTGCGCATCCCGGCGCACGGTATCGCCCGACCACACCGCCATGCCGCCATAGTGGGAGCCGACGGGCGCCGGTTTGAACCGTTCCGCCGTGCGCGCCGGATCGCGCCAATAGCCCTGCGCCACCAGCGGCCCGCAATGCACCAGTTCACCCGGCTCATCGTCGCCCGCAATCGAACCGTCCGGGCGAACGACCAGTATCTCCGCATGGGGAATGGCCGATCCCATGCTGTCGGGGCGGCTTTCCACCAGCGCGGGCGGCAAATAGGTCGAGCGGAACGCCTCGGTCAGTCCATACATGGGGTAGAGGTCCGCGCGCGGAAACAGCGCCCGCAACTTCGCCACCAGGGGCCGCGTCAGCGCGCCGCCGCTATTGGTGAGCCGCCTGAGCTTCGCCGCCACATCGGCGGGCCAGTCCAGTTCGGTCAACTGCACCCAGAGCGGCGGCACCCCCGCGAGGGTGGTGATGTCCCACCGATCCACCGCCTTCACCACGTCGCGCGGCGTCAGATAATCGAGCGGACAGGCGCATCCGCCGGCGAACCATGTGGAAAACAGCTGATTCTGCCCATAATCGAAGCTGAAGGGGAGCACGCAAAGCGTCCGGTCCTCCGCCGTCAGCTTCAGATATTCCGCCACCGACACCGCGCCCAGCCAGAGATTGGCGTGGCTCAGCATCACGCCCTTGGGCCGCCCGGTCGATCCGCTGGTGTAGAGGATTGCGGCCAGTTCGTCGGGCGCGGCATGGGACGGGGCCAGCGCCTCCCCGCCGCTCATCGCGCAGGCCGCATCATCCTCCCGGTGCAGGTCGCATCGCCCCGGCACGTCGCCCGGCGTCAGGGTCGCCAGACGGCTGGCCGTCCCGATCAGCAGCGACGCGCCGCTGTCCGCCAATATGTGCGCGACCTGGGCATGTTTGAGCAGCGGATTGACCGGCACATGAACCAGCCCGGCGCGGGGCGCGGCGAGCGGCATCAGGGCCGCGACCGGGCCCTTTGCGACCCAGCTTGCGACTCGCGCGCCCTTGTCCAGCCCGAATCGGGCAAGCCATGCCGCCAGCCGCCCCAATGTCGCTTCCAGATCCGCATAGCTTTGCGTGCCCGACCGCCCGTCCAGCGCGGGCCGTTCCGCGTCGCCGCGAAGCAGCAGATGGTCGATCGGCCGCACCTGCGCGCCATCGATCATGGGGTCCGCCATGGGCGCGGGGGAATCGCTTAACTCCATCTCCAGACTTTTTTCCTAAAGGCGATGCTGTCGACGGGGAGATAATGGTTTGCTGGTCGCAAGGGAATATCGCAGCGTCGCCCAAGCGCGTCAGGTGCTGGGTTCAGCGCTCGACCGCGCCGGCACGCCGTCGCTGTTCGACCGCATCGACTGGTTCGAATCGCTCCATGCGCATTGCTTTTCCACGACGGACGTCCGCATCTTCCAGGCGTTGGAGGGGGAGTGTCAGGCATGGCTTTTCCTGCTTTCGTCCGGAGCGGGACGGCTGGGCGCGCTCGCCAACTGGTACAGCTTCGATTGGGGGCCGGTCTTCCTTGGCCCTTCGGACGAGACCGTCCGTCGTCGCCTGATCGAAGTCATCGCCCAGTCTCTGTTGACGGACAGCGCCCAGATCGACCTCTATCCGGTCACGGCCGCGTCGGACATGCTGCTCGACGCCTTTCGCCGTGCAGGCTGGTTCAGCGTCCGGCGGCCGATGGGGGGGCGGCATATGCTGCACCTGAATGGGCGGACTTTCGAGCAATATTGGGCGCAACGGCCCGGCCGCCTGCGTACGCTGATCGCGCGCAAGAACCGCGCGAGCCGCTTCACCCTCAGCATCGCGGACCGGCTGACCGAGGCGCTGTGGCGCGACTATGCCGCCGTGCAGGAACGAAGCTGGAAGAAGCCGGAGGCCGATCTCGGCTTTCTCCATGCGCTGGCCCAGCGGGAAAGCGCCGCCGGGACGCTCCGGCTGGGCTTTGCGCGGCTGGAGGAGCAGCCGGTGGCGACCCAGCTGTGGACGGTGGAGAACGGCACCGCCCTCATTCACAAGCTGGCCCATGATCAGGCGTTCGACGGCGCCTCCCCCGGCAGCCTGCTCAGCCATGCGATGTTCGCGCACGCCATCGATCGCGATCATGTCGCGACGATCGATTATGGAACGGGCGACAATGGCTACAAGACCGACTGGATGGAGGAACGGGAAACGCTCTACCGGCTGGATTTCTTCAACCCCCGACGCGCTTCGGTCTGGCTGCCCGCCGCGCGTGCGGCCATTTCGGCGCTTGTAGGTTAGCGGCGGAACGACTAGGTAGGCGCCCATCATGCGGGCGGACAATGCACAACCGGTCGACCGGGCAATGGATATTGAAACGATGATGCGCGCCTTGCTGCGCGATGTGCTGGCCCTGTCGCAGGACCGGGTGGACGCCTTCGATGCGGATACGCCGCTGTTCGGCGCGCTGCCGGAACTGGACTCCATGGCCGTTGCGGGCCTGCTGACCGAGATGGAGGACCGCTTCGGCATCCTGATCGAGGACGAGGATATAGACGGCGATACGTTCGAGACGTTCGGGTCGCTCGTCGCCTTTGCGCGGGCGAAGATCGGGGGCTGAATTTCGGTTTGCGGTTTGTGGAAGCAGGTTTCCCGGCGCTGGCGGATTTCGAAGGGGTGAGGACGGTCGGATGGCGGGGATGCCCGATCCCTCGTTGGGGAAGGCAGGATTGCAAGGTCGGTCCTGACGCATGCCAAGCCCCCTGTCTGGTCGAGTGGCGCCCTTTCCGTCTCAAGGCCGCCGCAACTCGCCACCACCATGGCCGGGAGCGTCGTTCGGACTTCATGAACCGGCCCGGTCAACTTCCTCCCTTTCCTCCGTCCCCCACCTTGCTCTATGGCGGGGGCCGAATTTCCCAAGGGGAACGCCAACTTGATCCTTGACCTTGCCGCCGCCGCTTCGGGCGCCATCCGCTTCGACCAGCTCGGCCTCAGCCCTGTCGCGCTCGACCTCGGCTTCTTCACGCTGAAATGGTACAGCCTCGCCTATCTGGCGGGCATATTGATCGGCTACTGGTATCTGCTGAAGCTGATCGCCCAGCCCGGTTCGCCCATGGCGCGCCGCCATGCCGACGACATGATCTTCTACGCGACGCTGGGCATCATCATCGGCGGGCGGCTGGCCTATGTCTTCTTCTACCAGCCCGAAATCCTCCGCCATCCGCTGGACATCTTCAAGCTGTGGAACGGCGGCATGTCCTTCCATGGCGGGGCCATCGGCGTGTCGCTCGGCATCCTTTACATGGCGCGCAAGGAGAAGCTCTCCTGGCTGCGCATCCATGATTTCGTGGCCTGCTGCGTGCCCTTCGGCCTGTTCTTCGGCCGCCTCGCCAATTTCGTGAACGGGGAGCTGTGGGGCAAGGAAACCGATGTGCCCTGGGCGATCGTCTTCCCGACCGGCGGCGCCTTCCCCCGCCATCCGAGCCAGCTTTACGAGGCTTTCCTGGAAGGCATAGTGCTGTTCCTGATCCTCGCCTTCGCCTTCTGGAAGACCCGCGCCCGCTACAAGCCCGGCATGCTGGTGGGCATCTTCCTGCTTGGCTATGGCATCTTCCGCTTCGGCGTCGAATATTTCCGCGAGGCCGACGCGCAGCTCATGGAATTCGCCGCGCGCACCGGCCTGCACATGGGCCAGTGGCTGTGCGTGCCGATGATCCTGGGCGGCCTGTACCTGATCTTCACCGCCAGGAGCCGCCGCGTGCGCGTGGAACCGGTCGCGGGCAGCGCGAGTGTCAGCTGAACCCAGCCTGTCGGAACGCCTGGCGCGCCAGATCGCGTCGGGCGGGCCGATCTCCATCGCCCATTATATGGCGGAGGCGAACCAGCATTATTACGGCACTCGCGACCCGCTGGGCGCCGCCGGCGACTTCACCACCGCACCGGAGATCAGCCAGATGTTCGGGGAACTGGTCGGACTATGCCTGGCGGACGTCTGGATGCGGTCGGGCAGCCGGCCGGAGATCGGCTATGTCGAACTAGGCCCCGGGCGCGGCACGCTCGCTTCCGATGCCCTCCGGGCCATGGCCGGCCTGTCGCTCGTCCCACGGGTGCATTTCGTGGAGACCAGCCCCAGCCTGCGGGAGCGGCAAAGGACGATCATCCCCAACATCTTCCATCACGACACTGTCTCCAGCCTGCCCGAACAGGGGCCGCTGCTGGTCGTCGCCAACGAATTTTTCGACGCGCTGCCCGTGCGCCAGATCGTGCGCTGCGGAAAGGAATGGCGCGAACGGGTGGTGATCTGCCCCGATCCGGGCGAACCTGATCGTTTCGCGCCCATGGCTGGCTATCGCCGCGTCGAGTCGGGCATCCCTGCCCTCGCCGCCGAAGCGCCGGAAGGCGCGATATTGGAAACGCCGCTGGCCGGGGCCGCGGTCGCGCTGGAACTCGCGCACAGGATCGCCCGGCAGGGCGGCGCCGCGATCATCGTCGACTATGGCTATGAGGGGCCGGCCTTGGGGGACACGTTGCAGGCGGTGCGAGCGCACCGCTTCGCCGACCCCTTTCTGGAGCCGGGCGAAAGCGACCTCACCACCCATGTCGACTTCACCATGATCGGCAATATGGCGCGGCAGGCGGGGCTTCGGGTGATGGGGCCGGTCGGTCAGGGCGCCTTCCTGCGCCGGCTGGGCATCGACGCCCGCGCCGATCAGCTCGCCCGCACGACGCCGGCCCGCGCCGAGGAGGTGGAGGCAGCCCGCCTGCGGCTGACCGCCGGGGATGCCATGGGGACGCTGTTCAAGGCGATGGCCTGGGTGCATCCGGATTGGGCGGAACCGGCGGGGTTTGAGGGTTAGAGCGTTTTCCAAGCAGATGGAATCATCTGCTGACTCGGAAAACACGACAAAACAAAAACTTAGAGCAGTCGAGCCGATGCAATCGGATCGGAATCTGCTCTAGAGCGCGCTGCGTTAAATCGTACGCAGGCCGCGCGCTCCAAGCTTTTGTCGTCGCATCGTTTTAAACGCAAAACCGGTTCCCACTTTTGCGCACGATGCTCTGGCGATCATCCCCGGGCATGACCCGGCGGGATTGAAACCTGTCATGTTCCTGCCTTCGCAGGCGCATGGTACACCCAAATCCCTCAATCTTCCTGATGATAGCGGCTGAGCCTGCGGATGAAGCCGATCAGACCCGTCTGGCGGCTGCGCTTCATGCGTTCGGCGTGCAGGATCGTCTGGACGCGCCGGAAGCAATCTTCCGCATCGACATTGCACAGGACATAATCATAGCCGTCCCAGTGCGCGATCTCTCCCGCCGCGCGGGCCATGCGGCCTTCGATCACCTCATTGCTGTCCGTCGCCCGACCGCGCAGGCGACGCTCCAGTTCCTCCATCGACGGCGGCAGGATGAACACCCGCACCACGTCACCGCCCGCAATCTGGTGGAGTTGCTGCGCGCCCTGCCAATCGATGTCGAACAGAACGTCGCGGCCGGACTTCAGCATCGCCTCCACCGGAGCGCGGGGCGTGCCGTAGCGCTGGCCGAAGACATGCGCCCATTCCAGAAATTCGTGATCGGCGGTCATCCGCCGGAATTCCTCCAGATCGACGAAATGATAATCCTTGCCGTCGACCTCCCCCGGCCGCATCGGCCGCGTGGTCGCGGAAACCGACATGGCAAGATCCGGCTCCGCAGCCAGCAGCTTGCGCGCGATGGTGGATTTACCGGCGCCAGAGGGCGAGGAAAGAACGAACAGGACGCCGCGGCGCTTGAAATCGGGCGTCTCTATGGAGATGCTGTCGGCCATGGCCGCTCTTGGCGTCATGGACGGGATTTGGCAAGGGGGACTGTCGCGCCGTCAGCCCTTGCGGGCCTTGCGCGCTTCCTCGATCAGGATCGGCGGCGGACTGCCGTCCGGCAGGGCCTTGACCTTGCGCTTGCGATCCGCCTCGCGCTTCGCCTCATAGACCTTTCCGGCCATATAGGCGCCCGTCACGAACAGCGTGCCCATGGGATGACGCATGATGAGCCGCTTGGCCCCCATGCCCGCCAGCAGGCCGATCACGCCCTTCTTGCCGGTATCGGCGGCCACCCGCGCCGCGACGACGGTCGCACCGACGCGGGCCGCCTTTCTGAGCAGCCCGTCCTTGCGGGGCGGGCGGACGGCGATCAGCGGCTGGTCGGGCGATTTTTTCCTCATGGGACATCAATGTACCGCAGCGCGACCGGTTCCACCATGCCGATGTGGATCAGACCATATTTTCGGGCCGGACAAGCCGGTCGAAGCTTTCCCCATCGACCAACCCCAATTGCAGGCCCGCTTCCTTCAGCGTCAGCCCTTCGGCATGGGCGTGTTTCGCGATCCTGGCGGCATTGTCATAGCCGATTTCGGGCGCGAGCGCGGTGACCAGCATCAGCGACCGGTCGACCAGCTCGGCAATCCGCCTCTCATTCGCCTCCAGCCCGTCGACGCAGCGTTCTGCGAAACTGTCCATGCCGACGCTGAGCAGATGGATAGACCGCAGCACCGCCGCGCCGATCATCGGCTTGAAGACATTGAGTTCCAGATGCCCCTGCAGGCCGCCGACCGTCGCCGCCTGATGATTGCCGATGACCTGCGCGGCGACCATGGTCAGCATCTCGCACTGGGTGGGATTGACCTTGCCGGGCATGATCGAACTGCCCGGTTCATTGGCCGGCAGGTCCAGTTCGCCAAGGCCGGAGCGCGGGCCGCTGCCCAGCAGGCGGATGTCGTTGGCGATCTTGGTCAGCGCCACTGCCAGCGTCGCCAGGGTGGAGGACAGGTGCACCAGCGGATCGTTGGAGGCGAGCGCCTCGAACTTGTTGTCGGCGGTCCGGAACGGCAGGCCGGTCAGCGCCGCGATTTCCTTCGCCACCGCCACGTCGAAGCCCGCGGGCGCGTTGAGGCCGGTGCCGACCGCCGTGCCGCCCTGCGCCAGCGCCATCATGCCGTGCATGACCGCCGGCTCGATCCGCTTGCGGCTGCGGTAGAGTTGATGGGCGTAGCCGGAAAATTCCTGGCCCAGCGTCAGCGGCGTCGCGTCCTGCAGATGGGTGCGGCCGATCTTCACGATGCCCTCCCACGCCTTCGCCCTGGCGTCGAGGGCGGCGTGGAGCCGGTCGAGCGCCGGGAACAGGGCCGCCGTGGCGGCCCGCGCCGCCGCAATGTGCAGGGCGGTCGGGAAGCTGTCATTGGACGACTGGCCCATATTCACATGGTCGTTGGGGTGGACCGGGCTCTTGCCGCCGCGCTTGCCGGTCAGGGCCTCATTGGCGATGCCCGCGATCACCTCATTGACGTTCATGTTGGATTGGGTGCCGCTGCCGGTCTGCCAGATGACGAGCGGGAACTGGTCGTCATGGTTGCCCGCGACGACCTGCGCCGCCGCCGCCTCGATTGCATCCGCCAGGCCCGAATCGAGTCCGTGTCCTCGATTGACCCGCGCCGCCGCCTGCTTCACGATAGCCAGCGCGTGGACGATGCCGATCGGCATGCGTTCTCCGGGGCCGAAGGGGAAATTCTCGATGCTCCGCTGGGTCTGCGCGCCCCAATAGGCGCTGGCGGGCACTTCGATGGCGCCGATGCTGTCGGTTTCGGTGCGGCTGTCGTTCAAGTCGGGCACTCCCATGATGTCGCCGGAGTGCCGTCAATCTGGGGAGCCCCCGCCCCTGTTTCCAGCCTTATTTCTTCTTGCCGAAGTCCACGGTCACGACATTGGAGCCGTCCTCCGTCGTCACCTGCGGCGCGTCATTTTCCGCCTCTTCATGCGGTTCGGGCGCAATGTCGGCCTGCGCCTGGAACTGGAGCGCGAAATTCACCGCCGGATCGACGAAGGCCGTGATCGCCGCGAAGGGAATATGCAGATGCGCCGCCACCTGGTTGAAGGTCAGGCTGACACCGAAGGCGTCGTCGCTGACCTTCAGGTCCCAGAATTTGTTCTGGAGGACGATGGTCATTTCGTCAGGGAAGCGTTCGACCAGATGGCGTGGAATATCGACTCCGGCCGCCTGCGTCTTGAACGTGATGTAGAAATGATGCGCGCCGGGAAGGCCGCCCGTCCGTTCGATTTCCCCCAGCACGCGGCCGACGACGGCGCGCAGGGCCTCCTGCACGATTTCGTCATAGGGAATCAGGCTGTCGGGCAGGTCGTCGCTCATGCGCCAATGTCCTAACGGCGCGGCGGCGCGGGTCAAGTGCGCGCTATAGGTGCAACGCCACATTGCAACGGCCGTCCACTTCGTTATAGGGCGCTGCCATGCGCACGGCCGACATTCACCGCAACACTGCGGAAACGCAGATCGACGTGACCGTCAACCTGGACGGCACCGGCATCTACACCGTTTCGACGGGCATCGGTTTCCTGGATCACATGATCGAGCAACTGTCGCGTCACTCGCTGATCGACATGGACGTGAAGACCGTCGGCGACCTGCATGTGGACCAGCATCACACGACCGAGGACACGGCCATCGCCATTGGCGAGGCGGTGGCGAAGGCGCTGGGCGACAAGCGCGGCATTTCCCGCTACGGTAGCGTCTATTCCCCGATGGACGAGACGCTGACCCGCGTGTCGCTGGACATTTCGGGACGCCCCTGGCTGGTGTTCAAGGTGGACTTCACCGTGCAGCGCATCGGGGAATGGGACAGCGAGATGGTGGAGCATTTCTTCCACAGCTTCGCCCAGGCCGCCGGGATCACGCTGCACATCGAAAATCTCTACGGCAGCAACAACCATCATATCGTCGAAAGCTGCTTCAAGGGCCTTGCCCGCGCGTTGCGGCAGGCGGTGGAGATCGACCCGCGCAAGACCGACGCCATTCCTTCCACCAAGGGAATGCTGTGACCGCGCTTGCCCTGATCGACTATGGTGCGGGCAACCTTCATTCGGTGCACAACGCCCTGCGCAAGGCGGGGGCGGACGACGCCGTCATCACCGCCGATCCGGATGTCGTGGCGGGGGCGGACCGCATCGTCCTGCCGGGCGTCGGCGCCTTCCGCGCCTGCCGCGATGCGCTGGTCGCGATTCCCGGCATGGTGGAGGCGATGAACGAGGCCGTCCGCCAGCGCGGCGTCCCCTTTCTGGGCGTGTGCGTGGGCATGCAGTTGCTGGCCGATGCGGGGGAAGAGTTCGGCCGGCACGAGGGGCTGGGCTGGATAGGCGGCACCGTCCGGCTGATCGAGCCGCGCGATCCGGCGATCAAGGTGCCGCACATGGGCTGGAACGACGTGGCCCTGCGCGGCACGCCTCCGCTGCTGGAAGCGGGCGAGGCCTATTTCCTGCACAGCTATCATTTCGAAGCCGCCGACCCGGCGCATGTCGCCGCCGTCACCGATCATGGCGGGCCGCTGGTCGCGGCGGTGGCGCGCGACACCATCATTGGCTGTCAGTTTCACCCGGAAAAGAGCCAGAGCTACGGCCTTTCCTTCCTCTCCCGTTTTCTGGATTGGCGTCCATGAGCCTGATCGTTTTCCCTGCCATCGACCTCAAGGGCGGCCAGGTCGTGCGCCTGGCCGAAGGCGACATGAACCGCGCCACCGTCTATGGCGACAATCCCGCCGCCCAGGCGATATTGTTCGCGGAAGCGGGCGCGCAGCATCTGCATGTAGTCGATCTGGACGGCAGCTTCGCGGGCCATGCGGTCAATGCCGAAGCGGTCGAGGCCATCGTGGCGGCCTTTCCCGGCCATGTGCAGCTGGGCGGCGGCATCCGCAACCGGGAGGCGGTGGAGCGCTGGTTCGACCTGGGCGTGTCGCGCATCGTCATCGGCACGGCGGCCCTGAAGGACCCGGGCTTCGTCAAGGCGGCGGCACGGGACTTTCCCGGCGGGATCGTGGTCGCGGTGGATGCGCGGGACGGCTTCGTCGCGACGGACGGCTGGGCGGAGAAGTCCGACATGCCGGTGGTCGACCTTGCCCGCCGGTTCGAGGATGCGGGCGTCGCCAGCCTGCTGTTCACCGATGTCGGCCGCGACGGCCTGCTCAAGGGCTGCAACATCGATGCGACCGTCGATCTGGCCCGCGCCACGGACATTCCGGTGATCGCCAGCGGCGGCGTCGCGGGGATCGCGGACATCCGGGTGCTGAGCCTGCATGCCGACGAGGGCATTGAAGGCGTGATCACGGGCCGCGCGCTCTATGACGGGCGGCTGGACCTGAAGGCGGCGCTGGCGGTGGCGCAGGCGGCCGCATGACCGTCCGCACCCGCGTCATCCCCTGCCTGGACGTCGCCAATGGCCGCGTGGTCAAGGGCGTGAACTTCATCGATCTGCGCGACGCGGGCGATCCGGTCGAGCAGGCGAAGATTTACGACGCGGCGGGCGCGGATGAACTCTGCTTCCTGGACATCACCGCCACGCATGAGGCGCGCGGCACGATCATCGACGTGGTCCGGCGCACGGCGGAGGTCTGCTTCATGCCGGTGACGGTGGGCGGGGGCGTGCGCAGTCCGGAGGATGCCCGCGCCCTGCTGCTCGCGGGTGCGGACAAGGTCGCGGTGAACAGCGCGGCCGTCACCCGGCCCGAGGTGGTGGCGGACATCGCCGACCGCTTCGGCAGCCAGTGCGTCGTCGGCTCGGTCGATGCGCGGCGGGTGGGCGATGGCCGCTGGGAAATCTTCACCCATGGCGGCCGCAAGCCGACCGGCATCGATGCGCTGGAGCATGCGGTGCGGCTTGCCCAACTGGGCGCGGGCGAACTGCTGGTCACGTCCATGGACGGGGACGGAACCAAGGCGGGCTATGACCTTGCCCTTACCCGCGCCATTGCCGATGCGGTTTCGGTTCCGGTCATCGCCAGCGGCGGCGTCGGGACGCTCGATCATCTGGTCGAAGGCGTGGTGGAGGGGCATGCCAGCGCGGTGCTCGCGGCGTCCATATTTCATTTCGGTCAACATAGCATTGCTGAAGCGCATCAGGCGCTGGCGGCCGCCGGCATTGCCGTCCGGACCGCCTGACCGACCCGATTCCGCCGAAAAGCGTCGGTTGTCTTTACATTAACCCAGATCGGCAGGCCTATGTTAACCATGATGGCCCCGTTCCGCCTCCAATTAATGGAACTGGCACGGTGCCTGCACCTCTTCCCGCACCTGACTCAATCAATAGCGGGGTGAAGATGATGAATGTGAACAAGCTGTTTCTGGCCGCTGGCGTGGCCGCTCTGATGGGCGCGGCGGCTCCGGCGGAAGCGACCTGGTGCTGGGGCAAGAAGTGCGGCGGCTCCAGCAGCTCGGGCGGTTCCTCGTCCGGCGGCACGCCGACGCCGGTGCCCGAACCGGAGCAGATGGCGCTGTTCGGCCTTGGCGCCGCGGTGCTGGGCGCGCGGGTTTTCGTCGCCCGTCGCAAGCGCAAGTAAGTTTTCGTTTGACGGTTTGCGCGCGTGGCGCTTGATGGCGCCATGCGCGCGACCCTTTTTAATCTTGAACGGACCATCCGCCAGCGGCGGCAGGCCGATCCCGATCAGTCCTATGTGGCCAAGCTGACCGCCAGGGGGCGCGGCAAGATCGCCCAGAAGCTGGGCGAAGAGGCCGTGGAGACGGTGATCGCCGCCATGGCGGCGGACCGCGAAGGCGCGATCGGCGAAAGCGCAGACCTGCTGTTCCATCTGCTGGTGCTGCTGGCCGACCTCGACATCTCGCTGGACGAAGTGCTGGACGAACTCGATCGGCGCGAGGGCGTGTCGGGGATTGCGGAAAAGGCGTCGCGCAAGGGCGATTGAGCGCCCTTCCCGGAAAGATATTGCCGTTCCGGCGTTTGTCCGTCAGCCTCTCGATCGTTGAGAGGACAGGAGGGCATATGTTCAAGACCCTGTTGGGCGGCCTGATCGGCGGCGTCGCCATGTATCTCGTCGGCTTCCTCTTCTGGGGGACGCCGCTGAGCGCGCTCGCCTTTCATCGCGCGGAGTCCGCCGCCGGCAGCAATTTGCAGGCGGCCCTGGCGCAGGCGCTGACGCCGTCGGGCACCGGCGTCTATGTGATTCCCGACCCGGCGACCGCGCAGGGCACCATCCTCTATGGCAAGGGGCCGGTCGCCACGGTCTTCTACAACAATAGCGGATTTCCGGTGACCGATGCCGGGGCGCTGATCGGCGGCCTGATCCTGGCGCTGGTCGTCGGCATCGTCATTGCGCTGATGCTGCGGATCGTGAGCGGCGATCTGGCTGGACGGGCGAGAGCGACGGTCCTGTTCGCGCTGGCGGCCGTGCTGTGGCTGCATATCGGGCAAGCGGTGTTCAACCATGCGCCCTGGGGCTATATCCTTTATCTGGCCTTCAGCGATTTCGCGGCGCTGGTCGCGGCAGGACTGGTCGCGGCTAAAATCATGGAGAGCAGGCAGGCCGCCGGTTCCGACGCCACGGGGGAGGCAACGCTGCATTAAGCGCGGAAGGGGGTTTGCCGACTTTCCGCTTGCCTTGCTGAACAGGCAAATGGCTCGTGAGAGCCTTCGCAGGAACGCGGCGCGCTCAGCGGCAGCTATCGGCCATCACCCACCTCTTCCGCCAGGCGGATCATGCAATCGGCGTGGCGCCGGGCGATGGCCATGCGGTCTTCGCCATAGCCGCCGCCCATGGTGCTGGCGAGCGGGATGCCGCGGCGGCGCGCGGCGCGCATCACGGCGCGGTCGCGGCGGTCCAGCCCGGCATCGCTCAGCGCCAGGCGGCCGAGGCGATCGTCTTCATGCGGGTCGACCCCGGCCTGGTAGAGGATCAGATCAGGCCGGAAATCGTCGAGCACGGGCGGGAGGGCCCTCATCAGCGCCTCCATATAAGCCTCATCGCCCGTGCCGTCGGGCAGGCCGATGTCGAGTGTCGAGCGGGCCTTGCGCACGGGGAAGTTGCGGTCCGCATGGATGGACAGGGTGAATATGTCCCCTCGCCCGCCGGTCAGCACGGCCGTGCCGTCGCCCTGATGCACGTCGAGGTCGAGGATCAATATCCGGTGCGCATCCCCCTCCGCGATCAGCCGGTTGGCAGCGATGGCAAGGTCGTTGAACACGCAATATCCCGCGCCGCTGCCGGGCAGTGCATGATGGCTGCCGCCCGCAGCATTGGCCGCATAGCCATGGCGCATGGCGAGCCGCGCCGCCAGCCATGTGCCGCCGGGCGACAGCATGGAACGGCGCGCCACCCGCTCCGTCACCGGAAAACCGATCCGTCTTTCCTTTTCGCGCGGCACGGTCTGCGTCGCGACCTGCTCGACATAATCGGGGTCGTGGACCGCCTCTATCCAGACGCGCGGCATGGGGGCGGGTTCATGCACGGTAAAGGGTGCGGCCGCCATGGTCAGCGCCTCCATCACCAGCCCATATTTGTCGAAGCGAAAGGAACTGCCCGCTGTTGCCGGAGAGACATAGGCCGGATGGTGAACGACGTGCAGCATCATCTTTTCCGCTATCTTCGAGTTTGAACGATGCGGGCTTTGCGCTATCTGGTCCAGCATGAACCGTCCTGAAATGATCCGTTTTTCCGTAATTTCCCTGCTGGGCGCCGTCGCGGTGCCGGCGGTGGCGCAACCGCCGGCCGTCGCGCCGACCATGCCCGCCCCGGCGGCGCA